>JBHIDD010000005.1:0-21172 GCA_046759925.1 Kiloniellaceae bacterium | reverse complement strand
ATTCGACCCCGTCGGACCAGGTTTCAGAACCTGGCAACTGCCGGATTTAGGATGAATGAAACCCGGCCCCGCCGCATGACCGCCATCGAGATCCGCGAACCGGGCGGCCCCGAGGTCCTCACGCCCGCCACCAGGCCGGTGCCTGCGCCCGGCCCCGGCGAGGTGCTCGTCAAGGTCGCCGCGGCGGGCGTCAACCGGCCGGACGTCCTGCAGCGCCGGGGCAATTATTCGCCGCCCCCGGGCGCCTCGGATATCCCGGGCCTGGAGATCGCCGGACCCGTCGCGGCGCTGGGCCCGGACGCCGGTAGCCTCCGGGCGGGAGACCGGGTCACCGCGCTGGTCACCGGCGGCGGCTATGCCGAATACTGCACCGCGCCGGCGGCCCAGTGTCTGCCCGTCCCCAAGGGCCTCGATCTCGTCGAGGCGGCGGCCATCCCGGAGACCTTCTTCACGGTCTGGAGCAACGCGTTCGAGCGCGCCCGGCTTACCGCCGGCGAGAGCTTCCTGGTCCACGGCGGGTCCTCGGGCATCGGCACTACGGCGATCCAGCTGGCCCGGGCCTTCGGCGCGCGGGTCTTCGCCACCGCCGGCTCGGCCGAGAAATGCAAGGCCTGCGAGGAGCTGGGCGCCGAGCGGGCGATCAACTACCGCGAGGAGGATTTCGTCGCCGTGGTCGGGGACTTGACCGGGGGCCGGGGCGTGAACGTGATCCTGGACATGGTCGGCGGCGGCTACATCCAGCGGAACCTCGAGGCGCTCGCCCCCGACGGCCGGCTTTGCTGCATCGCGTTCCTGGGCGGCTCCAAGTCCGAGGTCGACTTTTTGCCCATGATGCTCAAACGCATCACGATCAGCGGCTCGACGCTGCGTCCCCGCTCGGTCGAGTTCAAGGCCGCGATCGCGCGCGACCTGCAGGACAAGGTCTGGCCGCTGATCGAACAGGGCACGATCAAGCCGGTGGTGCACACGACATTCCCGCTCGCCGAAGCCGCCGAAGCGCATCGCCTGATGGAATCGAGCGGGCACATCGGCAAGATCGTGCTGAGGCCCTAGGGCCGCGTAGGCCCAAGGCGAAATGAGCGCTCTTTTTTCCCGCCCGCTGGGCTCTTATATTCTGATTAGCCGAGAATATTCCCAACCGCGCGCCACCCCAACGCCCGGCGCCGCGCCGGGGCCGCTGGAACCGGCGCACACAAGGAGGTTTCATGGCTCAGCCGCTCATGCCGAAGGCGACCGCCGTCTGGCTGGTCGACAATACCTCGCTCACCTTCGAGCAGATCGCCGAGTTCTGCGCTCTGCATCCGCTCGAAGTGCAGGGTATCGCGGACGGCGAGGTCGCGGTCGGGATCCAGGGCTTGGACCCAATCGCCAACAGCCAGCTGACCAAGGAAGAGATCGAACGCTGCCAGGCCGATCCCTCGGCGCGCCTCAAACTGGCCGAGCAGGACCTGCCCCAGCCGGCCAAGCGCACCAAGGGGCCGCGCTACACGCCGGTCGCCAAGCGCCAGGACAAGCCGGACGGCATCGCCTGGCTGCTGCGCCAACATCCGGAACTGAAGGATTCCCAGATCGCGAAGCTGATCGGCACCACAAAGAACACGATCCAGTCGGTGCGCGACCGCAGCCACTGGAACTCGCCGAACATCCGGCCGCGCGATCCCGTGCTCTTGGGCTTGTGCAGTCAGGCGGACCTGAACCAGGCGGTGAGGAAGGCCGAAAAAGCCGCCGAAAAGGCCGGCGCCGAGGTGCCGGCCGCCGCCGAGCCGGCCGCCGTGCCGACCGAACCGCACAATTAGCCAAGCCCTATCAACTGACCGCCATGAGATATTTGCGGGGCACCGTGCTGCGGCACGGCCGGCGCCCCGGGGGGTCGTCTATGTCGAACGCCTTCCCGAGACACGGGAGCTCGGGCCGGGGAACCGCGGGTGGTACTATTCGGCCGGCCGAGGCGCCGGGCCGGCCGCCCGCGTTTCGCGCGAGATCGTGGACAGTCCGAAGTCGTGCAGGACTGCATAGAGCGTCGGGACGACGAACAGCACGAGCACCGTCGAGGCCATGAGGCCGAAGGCCAGCGAAGTGACCAGCGGAACGAGAACCTGGGCTTGCAGGCTGCGTTCGAACAGCAGGGGCAAGAGGCCTGCGATGGTGGTCAGCGAGGTCAGCAGCACCGGGCGGAAGCGGCCCCGGCTGGCAAGTCGCGCCGCCTCGACCACCCCGGCGCCCTCGCGGGTCCGGATCTTTATGAAAATGACCATCAGGATCGAGTCGTTGACCACGATGCCGGCCAGCGAGGCATAGCCGATCATGCTGGGCATCGAGAGATCCAGTCCCATCAGCAGATGGCCCCAGATCACCCCAATCAGCGCCAGCGGGATCGCCAGCATGACGATCACAGGTTCGACGTAATCGCGGAACTGGAAACTCAAAAGCACGAAGACTCCAAGAAGTCCGAAGAGGAAGCCGCGAAGGATCGAGGCCTGGGTCTTGGCCTGCTCCGCCGATTCCCCCTCGAGCGACACGGTCAACTTGGGATAGCGCGCCTCGAGTTCCGGAATGAACCGGGCCCGGGTATCGGCCAGGATCTCGTTCAGATTGGCCGCTCGCGGGTCCACGTCGCCGCGCACCGTCACCGTGCGCCGGCCGTCGATCCGGGCGATGCGGGCAAAGCCACGGCCGAGCTCCACCTTGGCCACCGCCGAGAGCGGCACTTGGCCGCCGTTCGGCAAGGTCACGGCAAAGTATTCCAGGTCCGCCAGGCTGTCCTGATCCTCGGCTGCAAGCTGGACATTGATCTCGAAGCTTTCCGGCCCGACCTGGATTTCCGCCGCGGTGCGGCCGTGATAGGCGACGCGCAACTGCGAAGCAATCGCCGTGGCATCGAGGCCGAGGCCGGTCGCTCCCTCGCGTAGTTTCAGCCGAATCTCCGGTTTGCCGGGCCGCAGGTCGTCGTTGAGGTCGACCACCCCGGTGTAGCGGCGGAGCCACGTGATCAAGGCGCCCGAGGCGTCCTTGAGCTCGTGCAGATCGCTTCCTTGCAGGCGGATGTCGATGGGAACCCCGGCCGGGCCGACCCGAGGCTCCTTGTAGGACAGCGAGATGACATCCGGCACCGTCCCGACCTCGGTCCGCCAGAGGTTCAGGATGTCGTCGACCCGGACGTTGCGCCGCTCGCCGGCCACCAGGTCGGCGGTCACCGTGGCGATATGCGGCCCGGATTCGAAGGCCTCGGCGTTGACGTTGTATTCGACCAGCACGTTGCGCACCAGCGCCTGACCCTCGGGCAGGTCTGCTGCCAAGGCCTGGTCGACGCGCCGCAAGGCCTGGTCGACGCGCCGCAAGGCATCGGTGACCTGCGCGACCACCGCCTCGGTGCGGGCGAGCGGCGTACCCTGCGGTAGAAGGATTCGCGCCTCGACCACGTCCCCGTCCAGGTCCGGAAAGGCCCGGAACTTGAGCTTGCCCCCGACGATCATGCTGACGGACCCGAGCAGGGCCATGACCACGAGGCCCAGGGTCAGATAACGCCACTCGACCGCCAGATCGACGGCCCGGCCGAGGGCGTGCTCGCGAATGGCGTCGAAGCCGGCGCCGAAGCGTCGGCGAAAGGCACTCATCTGCGGCCGCGCCGCCGCATGGGCCACGTGGTGCGGCAGGATCAGGAAGGCTTCGATCAGGCTGATCGAGAGCGTCACGATCAGCACCACCGGCACCACTTTGAGTATCTTGCCCAGATCGCCCGCGAGAAAGGCCAGCGGCAGGAAGACGCAGGCCGAGGTCAGGAACGACGAGACAACCCCTGGGGCGACCTGGCGGGTGCCACCGACGGCCGCCTCCAGCGGCGACTTGCCCCGGCGCAGATGGCTGGCGATGTTCTCGGCGATGACGATGGAATCGTCCATGATCAGGCCGATGGCGATCAGCAAGGCCACCATGGTGAGCATGTTGATGGACAGCCCGAGCAGGGTCATGACGAAGATCGAGCCGAGGAACGAGGTCGGCAGGCCCATCGCCACCCAAAAGGAAAAGCGGAACGAGAAGAACAGCCACATCACCAGGAACACAAGGAGCAGGCCTTGCTCGCCGTTTCGCACCAGCATGCTCAGCCGGTCCTGGACGATGGAGGCCAGATCGCGGGTCAGCGCGAATTCGACCGTCGGCGGAGCGCGCGGGCGTTCGGCTTCCAGGAAGGCCTCGACCGCCTTTTTCACCGTCAGGGTGTCCTGAGACTTGGTCTTGCTGACCTGCAGCAACGCAGCGCGCTGGCCGTTGAAAAACACCCGCTCCTCGTCGCGCTCGAACCGGTCGGTAATCTCGGCGATCTGGCCAAGGCGCAGCTCGGCGCCGGTTTCGCTGCCCCGGACAACCAAGTTCTCGAACGCGCGCGGGCTGCGCCGTTCGTCGGCGAAGCGGACCAGGACGTCGCGCTCGCCGGTCTCGACCGTGCCGGAGGGAAGATCGATGCTCTGCCGTTCCACGATCGCCGCGATGTCGGCGACGCTGAGACCGTATTGGCGCAGCGCCACGGAATCGAGGGCGATGCGGATCTGCCGTTGGGAGAAGCCCTGAAGCTCGACCTGGCTCACCTCGGGCAGGCGGGTGAGCCGGTCCTTCACGTCCTCGGCAAAGACCTTGAGATCGGGTTCGGCCATCGGCCCGGTAATGGCGATCGAGACGACCAGATCGGTGAGATTGAGCTGGCGGATCACGGGGTCTTCGGAGAGTTCGGGAAAGGTGTCGATGGCATCGATCTCGGTCGCGACCTCGGAGACGAAGCGGTCGAGGTTGCCACCTTCGACCATGTCGATCGTGGCCGTGCCGATTCCCTCGCGCGCCTCACAACGGATTTCGTCGAGGTCGGTCACGCCGTCGACCGCGTCCTCGATGCGCTGGCAGATCGACTCCTCGACATCGCCGGCCGAGGCGCCGGGATAGACCACCTGCACCTGAACCGAGTCGGTCGAAAAGTCGGGAAACGTCTCGCGTTGGAGCGACGGCAGGGCGAGGATGCCTGCCGCGATCAGGAGGACCATCAGCAAGTTGGCGCCGGTCGGATGCGCGGCGAAGATGCGGATCATCGCACGCTCGCCTCCCCGCGGGCCTGGGCGAGCAGCCGCGCGGCAAGCGCATTGTCCCGGCGCGGCGCGAGCAGCATCCCGTCGATGGCCGGGACGAGATCGGAAACCACGACGCGCTCGCCGCCGCTCAAGCCGTGCTCGACGACCGCGAGGTCGCCTTGCACCGCTCCGAGCTCAACCGGCAGCACGACCAAGCGGTTGTTGCCATCGGCCACGTGGACCGCCGGCCGGCCGTCTCGCCCGACCCGGACGGCGACCCGCGGCACGACGATCCGGTCATGGCGCGGCGCGGCCCGCAGCTCGACCTCGACGTACATGTTTTTGATCAAAGGCGGGCGGCGACCCGGAATGATTTTCCGATAAGGCTGATCGACCGCGACGATCAGGCCGACGGTGCGGGTCTGCGGGTCGATGGTGGCGCTGAGCCGGTCGAAGCGGGCCTCCCAGGTGGCGCGAAGATCCCCCGCGACTAGACGCACCTCCGCGCTCAGGCCCCAGCGCTGCGGCAGGGTCGAGAGGTCTTGCGTGCTGAGCGAGGATATATCCGCGCCCGGCTCGACCAGGGTCCGAACCTGATCGATCGCCAGCTGGGCGGAAACCTCGGCCACGTCGATCGAATCGGCGACCACCAGCTTCTGGTTGACGGCGACGTATTGCGTCGCCTCGACGGCAACCTCCGCGATCCGCGCGTCGAACGGCAAGCGGATGGCGGTGCGTTCGAGGTTGAGCTCCGCTTCGCGCAGCTGCGCGCGATTGAGCGCCGCGCTTGCCTCCAGCATGCGCCTTTCGGTGGGCATCAGGCTCAACTGATTCTCCAGCTCCTGGACCTTTTGGCGCTGGGTCAGGACGGCGCTTTCCGCCTGGTCGACGCTGGCCTGGCTGGCGTTGCCCTTGGCGAGCAGCGCCTTCTTGCGCTCGAGGTCCGCCTCAGCCAGGGTGAGCGCCCGGCGCTCGATCTTGAGCGAGGCCCGGGTGTTGTTCCGCCTGACGGCCAACTCCTCGAGCTGCGCGGCAACGCTGTCCAGAGTGGATTCGATCTGCGCCACCGCCAGCTCGTAGTCCGCCGGGTCGATCCGTAGAATCACCGTACCGGCCTCGAGCACGCGGCCGCGCTCCAGATCGGGATGGCGGCGCACGATCTTGCCCGCAACTTCGGCGGTCGCCTCCCAGACCGATCCGGGCTCGACGTAGCCATAGCCAAGCGCCCGCGGCACGAAGTCCGCCGGCTGCACTTCGATCACGCGAACCGGGTGCGGAACCTCGGTCGGTTCGGCCCGTTCCGGTTCGTTGCGCCCGGTGAGCAGTACGACGAGCCCGATCCCGACCGCAACCGGCGGAACGATGAGCAACCGCTTGAGAAGGGCCGTGCTGGGTGAACTCATCCTACCTCCGCGCGGGGCAGGCCGCTTAGTCCGGCACCGGGACCGTGTAGTTGAGCGCCAGACGCCCGCCGTCGGGATAAATGGTCTGGCCGGTGATGTAGCTGGACTCCTCCGAGGCCAGGAAGACCGCGATGGCGGCCACCTCCTCCGGCTCGCCGACGCGCCCCAGCGGCGTGCGCGACAGGATCCTGCTCATCGCCGCCTTGTCGCCGGCCACCGACTTCAACACGTCGGTCATGATCGAACCGGGTCCGATGGCGTTGACCCGGATGCCCTTGTCGGCAAGCGCCAGGGCCATGGCCCTGGTGAGCTGGTTCACGCCGCCCTTGGCGACCACATAGGAGGTGATGGTCGGGATCGCCATGACCGCGTTCACCGAGGACATGTTGATGATGGTCCCGCCGCCGCCTTGCCTGACCATCTCGCGCGCGGCCGCCTGTCCGGTCAGGAAGACGCCCTTCAGGTTGACCCGGATCACCCGGTCGAAGTCTTCCTCGGCAAGATCGAGAAAGTCGCAGGTATGCACGATCCCGGCATTGGCGACCGCGCAGTCGAGCGGCCCGAAGGCCGCGACCGCCGAGTCGATCGCGGCCTCCACCTGGGCCTTGTCGCCGACGTCGCAGCGCGCGAAGAGGGCATCCGCGCCGGCGGCCTGAATCTCCTCGGCCGCCTGCTCGCCCGGCGCGACGTTCACGTCGCAGAGCACCACCTTGGCGCCTTCCGCGGCGAAGCGCCGGGCGCACGCCAGGCCGATGCCCGCGGCGGCGCCGGTGACGACCGCGACCTTGTCCTTCAGGCGCATGGCTCAGGCCTCCTTGGGAAAGCCGAGTGCCGAGAGCGACTCGCCGATTTCCTTCAGGATCGCCGGATCGTCGATGGTGGCCGGCGTCTTGTAGTCCTCGCCGTCGGCGATCGCCCGCATGGTGCCGCGCAGGATCTTGCCCGAGCGGGTCTTGGGCAGGCGCTTGACCACGGCCGCGGTCTTGAAGGCGGCGACCGGGCCGATGCGCGCGCGCACCATCTGCACGACCTCTTGGACGATGTCCCCGTCCGGCCGGTCGACGCCCGCGTTGAGCACCAGGAAACCGAGGGGCAACTGACCCTTGAGCCGGTCCGCCACCCCGATCACGGCGCATTCGGCGACATCCGGGTGGGCCGCCAGCACTTCCTCCATCGCGCCGGTCGAGAGGCGGTGGCCGGCGACGTTGATGATGTCGTCGGTGCGGGACATGACGTGGATGTAGCCGTCCTCGTCGACAGAGCCGGCATCGCCGGTCTCGTAGTACCCGGGAAAGGCGTCGAGATAGGACTCCTTGAAGCGCGCATCCGCGTTCCACAGCGTCGGCGAACTTCCCGGCGGCAGCGGCAGCTTGCAGACGAGGGCGCCGATCGTGCCCGGCTGGGCCTCGCGCCCCGCGGCATTCATCACCCGGACGTCCCAGCCCGGCGCGCCGCGGGTCGGCGAACCGGGTTTGACCGGCAGATGCTCGATCCCCAGGCAGTTGGCCGCGATCGGCCAGCCGGTCTCGGTCTGCCACCAATGGTCGATCACCGGGACCCGGAGCTTCTCAACGGCCCATTCGAGGGTATCCGGGTCGCACCGCTCGCCGGCCAGGAACAGGGCGCGGAACTTCGAAAGGTCGTGCCGGCCGATGAACGCGCCGTTCGGATCCTGCTGCCGGATGGCGCGGAAGGCGGTCGGCGCGGTGAACATGGTCACGACCTTGTGCTGGGAGATGACGCGCCAGAAGGCGCCGGGGTCGGGGGTTCCGACCGGCTTGCCCTCGTAGAGCACCGTGGTGCAGCCGTGCAACAGCGGCGCATAGACGATGTAGGAGTGTCCGACCACCCAGCCGACGTCCGAGGCGGCCCAGTACACCTCGCCCGGGTCGGTGTCGTAGATGCTCTTCATCGTCCACTTGAGCGCAACCGCATGGCCGCCGTTGTCGCGCACGATGCCCTTGGGCTCCCCCGTGGTGCCCGAGGTGTAGAGGATGTAGAGCGGATCGGTCGCCGCCACCGGCACGCAGTCCCGCGTCCCGGCCCCGGCCGTGGCCTCCTCCCAGTCCAGGTCGCGGCCGCCGATCAGCGCCGCCCGTTCCATCGGCCGCTGCAGGATGATGCAGCGCTCCGGCTTGGCGCTCGCCAGCTCGATCGCGGCGTCCAACAGGGGCTTGTAGCGGATCACCCGGTCGACCTCGATCCCGCAGGACGCGGCGACGATGAGCTTCGGCTTGGCGTCGTCGATCCGGGCCGCCAGCTCGTTCGCCGCGAAGCCGCCGAAGACCACGGAATGAATCGCCCCGAGGCGGGCACAGGCCAGCATGGCGATCGCCGCCTCGGGCACCATCGGCATGTAGACGATGACCCGGTCGCCCTTGCCGATCCCTTGGCCCGCGAGCGCGCCGGCAAAACGCGCGGTCAAATCGCGCAGTTCGGTATAGGTGAACCGCCTGATACTCGCGGTGACGGGACTGTCGTAGATCAGGGCGGGTTGCTCGCCGCGGCCGTTCTCGATGTGGCGGTCGAGCGCGTTATGGCAGGTGTTGAGCACCCCGCCCCGGAACCAGCGGTAGAACGGCGGGTTGGACTCGTCGAGGACCTTGTCCCATTTCCTGTCCCAATGAATCTCCGCCGCCGCCTCGCCCCAGAAGCCTTCCGGATCGGCCCGCGCGCGCGTGCGCGCCTCCTCGTAGCGGCCCATGATTCCCGGCCCTCCCGTTACCTATTGACCGTTGCCTGCCCGACCGGATGCGCGAAGCCGCGACGTCCCGGGCGCCGGCTTCGGCCGTGAGAATGCGGCAAAACCGACAGGCTTGCAATTGCCGCCCGGGAAACGCCCCGACGGACAAATCCCCGCTTTCCCGCGCCGCAGGCGGCTTGATAAATTGGCGGTGCCGGAGACGGACAGGGCGAGACAGGATAACCGGCCATGGTTCAGATCCAGCCCGAGGATGGCGGCCTCGACCGGAACGCGGCGAATTTCGCGCCGCTGACGCCGCTGAGCTTCCTGACCCGCGCGGCCCAGGTCTTTCCCGGGCATGCCGCGGTGATCCACGGCGCGCGGCACCACAACTGGGCGGAGACCTTCGAGCGCTGCCGCCGCCTCGCCTCGGCGCTTGCCCGGCGGGGCATCGGACCGGGCGATACGGTCGCGGTCATGGCGCCCAACACGCCGCCGATGTTCGAGGCCCACTTCGGCGTGCCGATGGCCGGTGCCGTGCTCAATGCGCTCAACGTCCGCCTCGATGCCGAGACCATCGGCTTCATCCTGAGCCACAGCGAGGCCACGGCCCTGATCACCGACACGGCCTTCTCCGCGACCATCAAGGCGGCACTTGCCGGTCTCGACCGCAAGATCCTGGTGATCGACATCGACGATCCCCTGGCCGGGCAAGACCCACAGGGGCGCGGCGAAACCCTGGGTGAGGTCGACTACGAGGCCTTCCTCGCCGGGGGCGATCCCGACTTTTCGTGGTCGCCGCCCGCCGACGAATGGCAGGCGATCTCCCTCAACTACACCTCCGGCACCACCGGCAACCCCAAGGGCGTGGTCTACCACCACCGCGGCGCCTACTTGAACGCGATCGGCAACATCCAGGTCTGGGGCATGGGGCCGCACCCGGTCTACCTTTGGACCCTACCGATGTTCCATTGCAACGGCTGGTGCTTTCCCTGGACGATCACGGCGCTCGCCGGCACCCACGTCTGCCTGCGCCGGGTCGAGGCGGGCGCGATCTACCAGGCGATCGCCGAGCACAAGGTGAGCCACCTCTGCGGCGCGCCGATCGTCATGCAGATGATTCTGGGCGCCGGCGCGGACGAACGCCGCGATTTCCGCCACCAGGTGGACATGATGACCGCCGCCGCCCCGCCGCCGGCAACCGTGCTGGAAGGCATGGCGCGCCAGGGGATCAAGGTGACTCACGTCTACGGTTTGACCGAGAGTTACGGCCCGGCCGTGGTCTGCGCCTGGCATGCGGATTGGGACGCCCTGCCGCCCGGGGAACAGGCCGCCCGCAAGGCGCGCCAAGGGGTGAAGTACCCGGTCCTCGAGGACCTGATGGTGGCCGATCCGAAGACGCTGCAACCGGTGCCGCAGGACGGCCAGACCATGGGCGAGGTCTTCATGCGCGGCAACATCGTCATGAAAGGCTATCTGAAGAACCCGGAGGCGACCGAAGCGGCCTTCGCCGGCGGCTGGTTCCACACCGGCGACCTCGGGGTCTGGCACCCGGACGGCTATATCGAGCTCAAGGACCGCTCCAAGGACATTATCATCTCGGGCGGCGAGAACATCTCCTCGATCGAGGTGGAGGGCGTGCTCTACCGCCATCCGGCGGTGGCGGCGGCCGCGGTCGTGGCCAAGCCGGACCGAAAATGGGGCGAGACGCCCTGTGCCTTCGTCGAGCTGAAGCCGGGTGCCCAGGCCGGTGCGCAGGAAATCATCGACTTCTGCCGCCACAACATGGCCCACTTCAAGGCGCCGAAGACCGTCGTCTTCGGACCCCTGCCCAAGACCTCGACCGGCAAGATCCAGAAGTTCGCCCTGCGCGAACAGGCGCGGCGGATTTGACGGACCGAAGGTCCCGAAGAACCGCGCCCCGCCGGTGCCGGGACGCGGTTAGCGGTCTTCGGCCGCCAAGCTGCCGAATCGCGCGGCGCCGGGCAAAGCCCTATTTTTCTTGGGGTTACCCGCCGCGCAGGAAAATTTCGTCCTTGATTCGGAGTTTCTCGCGTTTAAGTTCGGAAAGCCGGAGGTCGTCGGGATGAGGGCGATGTTTTTCTTCTTCGATTAGCGCTTCCAGGCAGGCGTGCTTGGCCCGTAGTGAATCGAGGCGCTCATCAGCCGACATGCGAATCCTCCATCTATCGAGTGGGACGAATCATGCTAACCCGGCGCCGGCCGATTTGCAATGCCGGCCCGGAAAAACGGGAGGTTTCCTAAGGTTATGAGCCGGGCCGACCGCCTCATCGTCGGCATCAGCGGGGCCAGCGGAGTCGTCTACGGGGTTCGCCTGCTGGAGACGCTCAAGACGCTGCCGGTGGAAACCCACTTGGTCGTGACCAAGGCGGCCGAGACGACCTTGGCCTACGAAACCGACCTCAAGGTGGCCCAGGTCCAGGCCCTGGCGGATGTCTGCTACCCGATCGGCGACGTCGGGGCGGCGATCGCCAGCGGCTCTTTCCCGACGCGCGGCATGGTGGTCGCGCCCTGTTCGATCCGCTCGATGTCGGAGATGGCCAGCGGGGTCACCGCCAACCTGCTGACGCGTGCCGCCGACGTGGTGCTGAAGGAGCGCCGACGTCTGGTGCTCATGGTCCGCGAGACGCCGCTGCACAGCGGGCACCTGCGCAACCTCCTGGCGCTTTCCCAAATGGGCGCCGTGATCGCCCCGCCGGTGCCCGCCTTCTACGCCGATCCGCAGAGCGTGGCCGACATCATCGACCAGTCGATCGGCCGCGTGCTCGACCTCTTCGGGCTGGACAGCGGCAAGGTGACGCGCTGGGGCGAGCCGCGGGAAAACGGGGCCCGCCCGCTGCGGGCCGCCCGGCGCGGCAAATCCGCTTAGCCGGTCAGCAGCCGGACCGCCTCCAAGGGCGCCAAATCCGGGCAGCAGCCGCGCAGGACAGCCGCCAAGTCGGCGGTGTCGGTGGCATCGGCGTCGATCCCCAAGGCCTCGAAATAGGCCGCCATGTTGGCCACGATTGCGGCCGGTCCGCCCGCCCCGTCCGGAACCGGCAGGGCCTCGGCGAGGATGAGCTGCTCGATCGCTTCCGCCTCCAGCTCGTCGAGCTTGATCTTCTGGCGCAGCCGCTCGGCGCGCGGCCCCGGATGCGCCTTGAGCCAACGCCGAACCGCGCGCAACGGCGCCACCGCGCCCGCCTGCCACGGGCGCGCGGCCTCGATCAGCCGTTCGAGGTCCGCGGCGCCGAGCGCGCGGGCGCGGCTGCCCGCCCAGCAGCAAAACAACAGCAGGTTGACATCGAGGCCGTGGCGCTCCTGCAAGGCCAGACAGGCCCCGGCCACCGACTCCCGGCCGTAGACCGCGAGCGAGTACTCCCAGAACGGATTTTCCGGATCTGTCATCTCCCCCATCCCCCCGCCCGAAAATTCCGCAGCATGGCGATCCTCAATCCTCTCGCCGGGGCCGGGTTGCCGTATCCGGGGATCCCGGTCAGGAATCGCCCAGGCAGGTGCCAAGCCCGCGCGCGGTGTGCACCAGGGGATCGTCGGGGTCGACCGCCCGGTAGCCGGCAATCGCCTCGGCCAACGGAACGTCGATCACTTGGCGGCCACTCCAGGCCACCATGCGGTCGAAGGCGCCCCGGGCGATCAGGTCGACCGCGTGCACCCCGAAGACCGAGGCCATCAGGCGGTCGCTCGCGATCGGCATGCCGCCGCGTTGCAGATGGCCGAGCACGGTAATCCGCGTCTCGGCCCCGGTGGCTTCCGCGATCCGGGCGCCGATATAATGCCCGATGCCGCCATAGGTCACCTGGCCGCCGGCCTGTTGCTTGGTGATCGGCTCGCCCGCCTCGGTCTTCACCGCCTCGGCCACCACGACCAGGGCGAAGTTGCGGCCTCGGCGCTTCAGCGCCTCGATCCTGTTGGCGATGTGCTTGATCCGGTAGGGGATTTCCGGGATCAGGATGACGTCGGCGCCGCCGGCGATTCCGGCGGCCAGCGCGATGTGTCCCGCATCCCGGCCCATGACCTCGAGGACCATCACCCGGGAATGGCTCGCCGCCGTCGGCTGCAGATGATCCAGCGCATCGGTCGCCACCTCGACCGCCGTGGCATAGCCGAGCGAGACCTCGGTATGCCCCAGGTCGTTGTCGATGGTCTTGGGAATTCCGACCAGGTTGAGGCCGCCCTGCTCGGCCAGGCGGCGTAGGATCGCCAGGCTGCCGTCGCCGCCGATGCCGATCAGGGCATTGAGGCCGAGCTCGCGGTAGCCGTCGATCACTTCCCCGGAGCGGTCGATCCGGCTGCCGTCGGGCGAAGGGTAGTTGAAGGGATCGCGCTGGTTGGTGGTGCCAAGAATGGTCCCGCCGGTGCGCAGCAGGACGCCGGTAAACAGCGAGAGGTCCACCGGCTCCGCCTCCACCGGCCGCGCCAGGAGGCCCGCCGTGCCCTGCCGGACGCCGATCACCTCCCAGCCGTAGCCCTCGATGGCGCGGAAGGCCACGGCGCGCAGCACCGCGTTGAGGCCGGCGCAATCCCCGCCGCTGGTGAGCATCCCGATCCGCTTGACCCCCGCCATGGTCAACTCTCCCCCGGCCGAGGAACAAGAATCCGCGAAAAACGGACTCTCAAGCAAAGCCCGGCGCCGCGCAACCGCTAGAAAGCGCCGGATTCGTCAGGACTCCCCCTGACGGCCGCTCCACGGTATAATAAGCGTCGCGGCGGTCCCGGGCGGGCCGCCGGGAGGTATTGGCTAACCAGCGGAAAGCATGGACGATACCGAATTTGAGCAGTTGCGGCAGAGGCTTGCGGAGCTGAAGAGCGAACACCGCGATCTCGACGACGTGATCGCGCACATTACCGAGAACGCGCCATTCGACCAGATTCAGGTTAAGCGCTTGAAAAAGCGGAAGCTCTTGCTGAAGGATCAGATTCTCAAGATCGAGAGCAAGCTTTTGCCGGACATCATCGCCTGACGGCCCACACCCGGGCTCAGCAAGAGCCTCTTGGGAGGCGCGCCGGTTGCGCTTGAGAGGTGCCGGCGTCCGCGCGGCATTTTTGCGCGTACATCGCCCGGTCGGCGGCATCCAGGGCGGCGTCCGCTTCCTCGCCACCCGCGAAGGTATGGATCCCGTAGGAGACCGCGATCTTCAGCGGCTGCCCCGCGCCGTGTACCGGATCGGACCGGATCGCATCGGCGAGCGACGATGCCTTGGCGACGGCCGCCTCCGGGCCGGCCTGGGCCAGGATGACGCCGAACTCGTCGCCGCCGAGCCGCCCGACCACGTCCGAGGCGCGCACGTCGCGCAACAGCACCTGGGCCACGTGCTTCAGCACCGCATCGCCCGTCGCGTGGCCCTGGCTGTCATTGATCTGCTTCATGCCGTTGATGTCGAAATAGAGCACGCTGCCGGGTACCCCGTAGCGCCCGGCAAAGGCCGTCATGCGGGTCAACTCGCGGACGAAGGCGCGGCGGTTCATAACCGGTGCCAAGGTGTCTTGATCGGCCAGCCGCTCCAGGTGGTCGATGCGCTTGCGGGCCCGGGTCAGCTCCTCGCGCAGGCCCCGCACCTCGGCCATCAGCCGGCCGATCGCGGCGCGCACCTTTGGCGCGAGCTCCGCCTCGGGGAGGCCCACGATGGTGGCGGCATCGATCCGCGGCCCGGGCGGCCGGGACCGCGTGATGCGCTCGGTCGTGCCCAGCCCCGTGCGCCGCAGCGCGCCGCTCCGCACGGCGGCGCCGTCGCTGTTGCGAATCCTCATCGCAGCCTTCCCTCCATAGCAAGGACCTGGCCGGCCCCGGACAGGTCTCCTAATACGAAATTATGCACGTCATGGTAAATGGATCGTTCACAAGCGGGATGCCGGAGGCCGCAATCGTCCGATCCGCGGGCGCGGTCGGCTTGCGTCGCCTCGGGCCTGCCCCGATAATGCCGCGGCCGGAAAAGCTAGGAGGCAGCGGAAATGGCAGCGGCAGGCCCGCAGGTCGGCATCATCATGGGCAGCCAGTCCGACTGGTCGACCCTGCGCCACGCCGCCCAGACGCTCGAGGCGCTTGGCATCGCCTACGAGACGCGTATCGCGTCGGCGCACCGCACGCCGCAACGCACGACCGAATACGCCACGAGCGCCCGCGAGCGCGGCCTCAAGGTGATCATCGCCGGCGCCGGCGGCGCCGCGCACCTGCCGGGCGTGGTCGCCGCGCTGACGCCGCTGCCGGTCTTCGGCGTGCCCGTGGAAAGCAAGGCGCTCAAGGGTCTGGACAGCCTGCTCTCGATGGTACAGATGCCCGGCGGCGTGCCCGTGGGGACGCTCGCCATCGGCCGGGGCGGGGCGATCAACGCGGCGCTTCTGGCCGGTGCGGTGCTGGCCTTGAGCGACCCGCAGCTCGCCGCGGCGCTGGACGATTGGCGGGCCCGCCAGGCGGCCGCGGTCGCCGAAACCCCGCGCGACGAAGGCAATTACATAGCGTAATTCCGGCGGTCACTCTCCCGGGGCTATGATGCGGGGTGGCGAATAGTCGCCCCGACAGGCAAACCAAGGAGAGTGACCATGGTCGAGTAAGTGGGTTTTGCCGTCTCGAAGGAAGAGACCCGTTTGTGCGTGAAGGACGAGGCTGGCGCGATCTTGGCCCAAGGCAAGGTAGCCACCGATCCGGACGCCCTGTTCGAGGCCTTGAAGGCGCATTGTCTGTGTCCGCAGCGGATCGTTCCGGAGACGGGGACGTTGTCGGGTTGGCTGGCGCGCGAGCTGGGCAAGTTGGGGATAGCGGTGGATGTGATCGACGCCCGCCAGGCGCATGGGGTGATGAAGTTGCAGCACAACAAGACGGATGCGGGCGATGCCGCGCTACTGGCCGAGATCGCGCGCTCAGGCTTTTGCCGCCCGGTGGCGGTGAAGCGCGCGGCGGCGCAGCGCGATCGCATTCTTTTGAAGGCGCGCGCGCAGGTGGTGGGTCAGCGCCGGAGCCTGGAGAACACGATCCGGGGTCTCCTGGCCTCGTTGGGCTGCCGTTTGCCCAAGGGGGTGGGCAAGTTCGCCGGCCGGGTCGAGGCGATCTTGGCCGAGCACCCGGCGTTGTCGCCGGCGATTTCTCCGCTGCTGTCGGCTCGCCAGGTCCTGGAGCGGTCTATCGAACGGCTCGACCGGGAAGTTGCGGAGCGCGCCAGGAACAATCCGGCCTGCCGATTGTTGATGACGGCGCCGGGCGTGGGCCCGGTCACCGCGCTGGCCTTCGCCGCGACCCTGGACGATCCGGGGCGCTTCGCCGAATCGCGCGCGCTGGGCGCCTATCTGGGCCTGACCTCGCGGCGATACCAATCGGGGGAGATGGACTACAGCGGGCGCATATCGAAACACGGCGACGCGATGCTGCGCGGCCTGCTCTACGAGGCGGCCAACGTCATGCTCACGGTGGTGCGCCGCGCCCATCCGCTCAAGACCTGGGCGCGCAAGCTGAAGAAACGGACCGGCCACAAGAAGGCCTGCGTCGCCCTGGCGCGCAAGCTGGCGGTGGTGCTGCATAAGATGCTGGTGACCGGCAAGGCGTTCCGCCGGCCGGAAAAGGAGACCGCCGCCGCTTAGCAAGCGACGCCACGCCACGAGTTTCCGCCCGGAGGCGGAAAGCCCCGTCCCCGCCGGGGTGAGGTGTGACCGTCCTTCCTGTGGAAGGGCGTAAGCACGCCGAACGGCCGAGGCAAGCCCGCGCCGTTGGTTGCAAGACGAACAAGCGTTCGTGAGTGCGCCTTATACCCTGGGACGCCGAAGCCAATGAATGCGATGATGAAGCGATCCGGCATCGCCGCCGGTGACGACTTCGGAGACAACCGTGTTCCCGGCGGCGGACGGAAATCCGGGAGAGCTTGACCAGAGAGCCGGAATTAGACAACCGACCGCTCCCGATATTGACCCGTTTCACCGCGGCGATCTTAGGCCGCCAGGGCCTGTGGCCAATTCCCTGAGCCGGACCGTCCTGCCGGCGATGCGGATCATCGACCGGACGGCCCGGGCGGTTTGGTCGCAACGCGGGGTTATGCGGCGGACGTGTTCGATCTTGTCGATGAAGCATCCGGCCAGATGGCGTTCCTCGTAGAGCTCGGGGTCGTGGGCGATGGCCGGGGCGCGCGAGGGGTTGGAGGGGCTGACGGCGAGGATATCCGGTCGTGCCGGGTGGGCATCGACCGCGATGTGCAGCTTGGTGCCCAGCCCGCCGCGCCGCTAAGTGGTGACAGACGGGAAGGAAAACCGGTATCCTCGGCACCGCAAATCGGGCGATCCCCGGGCCGGAGCCGGCACCCGGATCGGTGACCGAGTCGTTCGGGATTGCAAAGACTTAAGACAAGGGTCCCGAGGCAAGGCCGGTTGTGCCCCAAAAACCTGAGGGGCACCCTATTCGGGCAAAGAACGAGGCGAATCGTGAACCAGGACGGCAGTCAGACCGGACCGGGCGCGGCGGCCACGCCGAGAAGGTTGGCGGTCGTTTCGGACGCGGGGTTGCAACGGAACCGGGGAACCGCCCTGCGGCGCGACTGGATCGACCGGGTCCGCGTCAATCGCAGCGCGGTCGAACGCCGGGCAAGCACGCTCGCAACGCGGCGCAGCGTCAAAAAGGAATGGCAGGCGGCGTGGCTGCTTCGGGCGGTCACCTGCCTGGACCTGACCACGCTGGCCGGCGACGAGACCGCGGGGCGCATACGCCGGCTTTGCGCCAAGGCCCGTCATCCGGTCGGGACCGACCTGCTGGCCGGCCTCGGTGTCGAGCGGCCGAAGATCCAAGTTGCGGCCGTCTGCACCTACCACGCGTTCGTGGCGGCCGCAGTCGAGTCCCTCGCCGGCAGCGGGATTCACGTCGCGGCGGTGTCGGCGGGTTTCCCGGCCGGTCTCTCCCCGTTCGAACAGCGCGTCGGCGAAGTGCGCGCCTCCGTCGAGGCGGGCGCGGATGAAATCGACGTGGTGATCACGCGGGCGCACGTCCTGTCCGGCGATTGGCCGGCGCTCTACGACGAGGTTGCGGCCTTCCGTGAGGCCTGCGGTGCGGCGCATCTGAAAACGATCCTCGGGACCGGCGATCTGGCGACCCTGCGCAACATCGAAAAAGCGAGTCTCGTATGCATGATGGCGGGCGCCGATTTCATCAAGACCTCGACGGGCAAGGAGCCGGTCAACGCGACCCTGCCGGTCAGCCTCGTCATGGTGCGGGCGATCAGGCAGTACTGGGAACTGACGGGCAACCGGGTCGGCTTCAAGCCGGCCGGCGGCATCCGAACCGCCAAACAGGCGCTCGCGTGGCTTATCCTGACGAAAGAGGAACTGGGCGATCCCTGGCTGGGCGCCGGTCTGTTCCGGTTCGGCGCCAGCGGCCTTCTCGGCGACATAGAGCGTCAGCTCGAGCATTTCGCAACGGGGCGCTATTCGGCGGCGTTCCGGCACCCGGTCGCCTGACGATGCCAACCCAGCGGCGAGGGCATGGTCATGAACGTGACTGAAATCCTGGAGTCCATGGAATATGGGCCGGCGCCCGAGAGCCCGGCCCAAGCCGATGAATGGCTGGACCGCCACAGGCGGCGCTTCGCTCTCTTTATCGGCGGGCGCTGGCGAAAGCCGAAGACGGGAAAGCGCTTCCCCAGCATCAACCCGGCGACCGGAGAGACCCTCGCGGAGATCGCCGAAGCCGGAGCGGACGACGTCGATGCGGCGGTGCGCGCGGCCCGGGCGGCGCTGCCGGCCTGGCAGGGCCTCGGCGGGCACGGCCGGGCCCGCTATCTCTATTCGATCGCGCGTCACGTTCAGAAGAGCGCCCGCCTCTTCGCGGTCCTCGAGACCATCGACAATGGCAAACCGATTCGCGAGACGCGGGACATCGATATCCCGCTCGTGGCGCGGCATTTCTACCATCACGCCGGCTGGGCCCAGCTGATCGAAGGCGAATTCCCGGATCATGAACCGCTCGGCGTGGTGGGCCAGATCATTCCCTGGAATTTCCCCCTGCTGATGGTCGCGTGGAAGATCGCCCCGGCGCTGGCGGCCGGTAATACCGTGGTCCTCAAACCGGCGGAGTTCACGCCGCTTACGGCGCTCGCCTTCGCCGAACTCTGCGCCACGGTCGGCCTGCCCGCGGGCGTGGTCAATATCGTCACCGGCGACGGGCGGACCGGCGAGCTCTTGGTCCGTCACCCACAGGTCGACAAGATCGCGTTCACGGGCTCGACCGAAGTCGGTCGGACGATCCGGGCGGCGACCGCCGGCAGCGGCAAGAAGCTGTCGCTGGAACTGGGCGGTAAATCCCCCTTCATCGTGTTCGAGGATGCCGATCTCGACAGCGCGGTCGAGGGGGTCGTCGACGCCATCTGGTTCAACCAGGGCCAGGTCTGCTGCGCCGGATCGAGGCTGCTGGTACAAGAGGGCGTCGCCGATTCGATGATCGGGAAATTGAAGGCCCGCATGGAACGGCTGCGCGTCGGCGATCCGCTCGACAAGGCCATCGATATCGGCGCGATCGTCGCCCCGGTCCAGTTGGAGCGCATCTCGCGGCTGGTCGAGCAGGGCATCGAGGAAGGAGCGGAGTGTTGGCAGCCGTCGTGGGCCTGCCCGGCCGAGGGCTGCTTTTATCCGCCGACCCTGTTCACCGACGTCTCGCCGGCGGCGACCATATCGCAGGTGGAAATCTTCGGGCCCGTGCTCGTCTCGATGCCGTTCCGGACGCCGGCGGAGGCGGTCGCGCTCGCGAACAACACGCGCTACGGCCTGGCGGCAAGCGTCTGGAGCGAAAGCGTCAATTTGTCGCTCGACGTGGCCGCGCGGCTGAAGGCCGGCGTGGTCTGGGTCAACTGCACGAACCTGTTTGACGCCGCCTGCGGCTTCGGCGGCTACCGAGAGAGCGGTTACGGCCGCGAAGGCGGGCGCGAGGGACTGATCGAGTACCTCCGGCCCAAATGGGAACTTGGTCTGCCCGTCTACGAAGACGACGGCTCGGGAGCGGACCGCGCGTCTGGTCGGAGCGCGGCTTCGAAACCGGCCGAGGGCCTTTCGGGAATCGATCGGACCGCGAAGATGTACATCGGCGGCCGCCAGGTCCGGCCTGACTCCGGCTATAGCTTGCCGGTTTTCGGGCCTGAGGGTGGCCGGGTCGGCGAGGTCGGTGACGGCGATCGCAAGGACATCCGCAACGCGGTCGAGGCGGCGCGCAAGGCGGGATCGTGGTCGCCGACTTCGAGCCATCAACGGGGCCAGGTGCTGTACTACATCGCGGAGAACCTGGACGCCCGGCGGCGCGAATTCGCGAGCCGCCTCGGCCTGCTCACGGGCGCGCCGAAAAAGCAGGCCGCCGCCGAGGTCGCGGCCGCCGTTGAGCGCATCTTCGCCTACGCCGCCTGGGCCGACAAATTCGAGGGCGCGCTCCACCAACCGCCATTGCGCGGCGTGACCCTTGCCTTCAACGAGCCCGTCGGCGTTCTCGGCCTGGTCTGCCCCGAGGACGCCCCGTTGCTGGCGTTCGTTTCGCTGGTCATGCCGGCGATCGCCACGGGCAATCGCGTGATCGTCGTCCCGTCGCAGCGTTATCCGCTGCCGGCGACGGATTTCTACCAGGTCCTCGATACCTCGGACGTGCCCGGCGGGGTCGTCAACATCGTCACCGGCCGTCGCGATACGCTCGCCAAGGTGCTGGCCGAACACGCCGATGTCGACGGCATCTGGTACGTCGGGACGAGGCAGGGCTGCGCGATGGTCGAGGCGGCCACGACCGGCAACCTGAAGCAGGTGTGGACCAACCACGGGCGTCGCCGCGACTGGTTCGACCCACGGCAGACCGAGGGCCGCGAATACCTGCACCACGCCACCCAGGTCAAGAACGTCTGGCTGCCCTATGGGGAGTAGGGTGGTCAAAATTGCGCTCCTGGCCGAGACCGCGAGCGATACCCTGAATTGACGTCCGCGTGGCGCTCCGATCAGTCGGGCTTGAGAACAACTCGTTCCGCAAAGCGGGCCTTGCCCCGGACAACCGGGCCAATCGCTTCCGACATAACTTA
>JBHIDD010000004.1:0-25742 GCA_046759925.1 Kiloniellaceae bacterium | reverse complement strand
GGCGGCCGAGCAGCTCCATGCCGTCCATGCGCGGCATCTTGATGTCGAGGATGGCGAGGTCCACCGGGTTGGCGGTCAGTCCCCGAAGCGCCTCCATGCCGTCGGCATAGGTGCGCACCCTGAAGCCTTCCGCCTCCAGGGCCATGGAGACCGAGGTGAGGATATTACGGTCGTCGTCGACCAGGGCGATGGTGTTCTGCATGGCCGCCCCTCCTATGGCATGTATTTAAGCAAACTACCCGCGGAATTACACGGGGGTCCGAACTTGCGGCCCGACTGTGGCGCTTTTGCGGCGCGGCCGATCCGGAAACGCCGCGCGGCCTCAGGGTTCGCACCCCGTGGCGGCGGCGCGGCCGGCCCCGAAACACGGCGATTTCTCAAGATGATCTCGTGATATATGCTGGCCGAGATTCGGCCAGGCCGCATGGCGGCCCGGGGACGGAGGACTCAAAGGGCCATGACGACGACCGCGGGGGATGCGCCGCAGACCTTCGGCTTCCTGCTGGTGCCCAAGTTCGCCCTGATGGCGTTCACCTCGGCGGTGGAGCCGCTGCGCGCGGCCAACCTGCTGCGCGGCCGGCCGCTTTACGAATGGCGCATCATCAGCCGCGACGGGCGTCCGGCGACATCGTCCAACGGGATCCAACTGGTCGCGGAGTGCGCCATCGAGACGGCGAAGAAGCTGTCCAACGTGGTCGTGTGCGGTGGACTGGACGCCCACCTGTTCAACGACAAGGTGGTCTTCGCCTGGTTGCGCCGCTTGGCGCGCGGGGGCGCGCGGGTCGGCGCCCTGTCGGACGGCAGCTACATCCTGGCGCGCGCCGGCCTGCTCAACGGCTACCGCTGCACGATCCACTGGCAATGCCGCGCCGGCTTCGCCGAGACCTTCCCCGAAATCGAGGTCACGTCCGAGCTGTACCAGATCGACCGTTCCCGCTTTACCAGCTCCGGCGGCACCGCGGCGCTCGATATGATGCTGAACATGATCGAGATCGATCACCGTCGGGACCTGGCCGTGGCGGTGGCAGAGCAATTCATGCACGAACGGATCCGCGCCGATGCGGACGGGCAGCGCATGCCGCTGCGGATGCGCCTGGGCCTGAGCCATCCGAGGATTCTCGAGGCTATCCGCCTGATGGAGGAGAACCTGGAACACCCCCTGTCCTGCGCCGGGTTGGCCCGCCTGAGCGGCGTCTCGACGCGCCAACTGGAGCGCCTGTTCAGAAAGTACCTCGGCCGCACGCCCCGGCGCTATTACCTGGACCTGCGCCTCAACCAAGCGCACCGCCTGCTCACCCAGAGCGCGCTTCCGGTGATGGAAGTGGCGCTCGCCTGCGGCTTCGTCTCGCCCTCGCACTTCGCGAAGTGCTACCGGGAGAAGTTCAACCAGGTCCCCAAAAGCACCCGCCTGCCGGCTGGGCGCGCGCCGGAAAGTTCCGGCGGACCGGCCGCCGGGGCCGTCGCGGCCGAATAGGCGGCGGGGCCTCCGGCATGGCGCCGATTTCCACGCCGTAAACCGCGGGGTGCCGCTCCGGCGCGCGGCTCAGCCCTCGGCCAGCTTCAAATTTTCGGCCGCCATCTTGTTGTTTTTGCCACGGACCAGTTCGTACTCGACCCTCTGGCCTTCGGTAAGTGTCGATAGCCCGGCCCGTTCCACCGCCGAGATATGCACGAAGGCGTCCTTACCGCCGTCCTCCGGTTGAATGAAACCGTAGCCCTTGATGTTGTTGAACCACTTCACGGTCCCGATGGTCATGGAGTTCTCCTCTGATTTTCAGCGCTCGCGCCGGTGTTCGGTTGGACTCGGGCATTGCGGCCCTGTGCCGTTCAGAGCGTCGTCAGGCATCGGGAGGACAGTTCTCTTTCGCGCGACACGCCGCAGACCGAAACACGGACGTTACACCCTCGCCCGGGCCGGGCTCAAGGTTCGTGTTAACAATCGCGCAAATTCGGCTCCCGGCCCGAGGCGGCACCGCCGCGGCCGCGGGCGGGTCCCGCCCGGGGCCGCCGGTTCCCCTTGACGGTCGGGATGAACGCCCACAAAGGTAGCGCCATGGCGGCCGAGAGCGAGCGGAACCGCGAACAAGCCCCGGGCGAAACCGTGCGCGGCCTGATGCGCCGCGCCGGCCGGGCGGCGCTGGCCAGCGCGCTCGCGCGCGACCGCAGCGCCCGGCCCTATGCCTCGCTGGTGCTCGCCGCCGTCGACCACGACGCCAGCCCGATCCTCCTGCTCTCCGACCTGGCCGACCACACCCGGAACCTGAAGGCCGACCCGCGCCTTGCGCTGCTGTTCGACGGCACGGCCGGCCACGAGGACCCGCTGACCGGGCCGCGCGCCAGCGTACTGGGCCGCGCCCGGGCGATCGACGACCCGGCGCTTGCGGCCCGCCTTACGGCCCGCTTCGTCGCCCGCCATCCCGGCGCCCAAGGTTATGCCGGCTTCGGCGATTTCCGGCTCCACCGGGTCACGGTCGAAAGCGTCCATCTGGTCGCCGGCTTCGGGCAAATCCACTGGCTGGCGGGTGCCGAGGTCACGTTGGACACCGGTCCCTGCCAGGCGCTGGCCGCGGCCGAGGCGGGGATCGTGGCGCACATGAACCGGGACCACGGCGACGCGCTGGAGCTGATCGCCGCGGAAATCCTGGGCCTGGACCGCCCCGGCCCGGAAGGCGCCGGGTGGACCATGACCGGCATCGACCCGGAAGGCTTCGACCTGCGCCGCGGCGCGGAGCTGGCCCGCGCCGGCTTCGACAAGCCGGTCGCCGATGCCGAGACCGCCCGCGCCGAGCTCGCTCGCCTCACAAAACGGGCCCGGGACCAGGCCGGGGGCGGGCGGGGCTGACACATTTCTGGCCTCGGCCGCCGCGATGCGCTAACTGTGACGGGCCAGATCCGATCGAGGGAGGGAGCCGGGCGGGTCGCAACGCCCCCGGAGCAAGAGCGAGTCGGGCCCGCCCCGGCACGGGGAGAAATATGGCCAGCAACAGCGGACCGGTCGTGAGCCGCCACGGCCTCGGCCTTCATGGCGTTTCGAACTTCGCGGCGGCGCATTGGAACCTGGCCGTCCCGGCGCTCTACGAACACGCCCTGCGGCGCGGCGAGGGCAGGCTCGCCCCGGGCGGCGCGCTGGTCGTGCGCACGGGTGTGCACACCGGGCGCTCGCCCAAGGACAGGTTCATCGTCGACGAGCCCTCGACGCGCGACGACATCTGGTGGGGCAATGTCAACCTGGCCATTTCGGAGGCGCACTTCGCGGCGCTGCACCGGAAGGTGTTGGCCCACGTCGAGGGCCGGGAGCTCTTCGTCCAGGACGTCTTCGCCGGCGCCGACCCGGAATACCGCCTGGCCCTGCGGGTGGTGAGCGAGAGCGCCTGGCATGCGCTGTTCACCCGCAACATGTTCATCCGGCCGGGCCGGGACGCGCTCGCCGACTTCGAGCCGGATTTCACCGTCCTCCACGCGCCGGACCAGCAGGCCGATCCCGAGACCGACGGCACGAACTCGCGGACCTTCATCGTCGTCCACTTCGCCCGCCGTCTCGTGCTCATCGGCGGCACCAGCTATGCCGGCGAGATCAAAAAGTCGATTTTCTCGGTGCTCAACTACCTGCTGCCCGCGCGCGGCGTCCTCCCGATGCACTGCGCGGCCAACATCGGGGAGGAGGGCGATACCGCGATCTTCTTCGGTCTGTCGGGCACGGGCAAGACGACCCTGTCGGCGGACAGCACCCGGCGGCTCATCGGCGACGACGAGCACGGCTGGTCGGAGGCCGGCGTGTTCAACTTCGAGGGCGGCTGCTACGCCAAGGTGATCCGCCTGTCCGCGGCGGCCGAGCCGGAGATCCATGCGACCACCCGGCGCTTCGGCACCGTGCTGGAGAACGTCGTGATCGACGAGGCAACCGGTGCCCTCGACCTCGACGACGACCGCCATACCGAGAACACCCGGGCCAGCTATCCGCTCGACTTCATCCCCGATGCGATGGACAGCGGCCGGGGCGGGCCCCCCGAGAACATCGTCATGCTCACCGCCGATGCCTTCGGCGTGTTGCCGCCGATCAGCCGGCTGTCGCCCGAGCAGGCGATGTACCATTTCCTCTCGGGCTACACCGCGCGGCTCGGCGGCACCGAGAAGGGCCTGGGCAACGAACCCAAGGCGACGTTTTCGACCTGCTTCGGCGCCCCCTTCATGCCGCGCCACCCCTCGGTCTATGCCCGGCTGCTGGGCGAAAAGATCGAGCGGACCGGGGCCAACTGCTGGCTGGTCAATACCGGCTGGACCGGCGGGGCCTACGGGGTGGGCGCGCGCATGAGGATCGATCACACCCGCACCATGGTGCGCGCGGCCCTCGACGGCCGCCTGGCGGAGGTCGCGACCGAGCGGCACCCGAGCTTCGGCCTGGCGGTGCCCGAGAGCTGCCCTGGAGTGCCGAAAGAGGTGCTCGACCCGAAGAATACCTGGGCCGACAAGCAGGCCTACGAGCGGACCGCCCGCGCGCTTTCCGCGCGCTTCGAGGTCAACTTCAGGCAGTTCGAGCCCTACGTCAGCGCGGCGGTCAAGGCCGCCGGCATCCACAACGCGGCCTGAGGGGCGAGCAGACGCCGAGGTAAAAGGCACAATCGGTCCAGTTCCGAAATTCTTACTGTCAATGCGGTTTCCGCCTAACTTGCCCCAGTGACGGCGTTATTAGGGGCATTTTCTTGGTGTACACACACGTCCGACTGTGTTATATGTTCATGGATTGTTCTACACAGTGGGTGGGCCAGCCGGATTATCCCTAAGCTGACAAACCACAAAATCCTGCGTATACTGGCGCCAACATCTCAATATTTAGCAAAAGGTGGCCGGATGGGCACAGTGATCGACTACAAACCACGCGCAATCTCCCCGCTAAGTGTGAACAACCCGAAAGGTGGATCGGCCAGCGTCGAGCTAGCTGACGCGATGAACTGTTATGCACGGTGGCCAAGACCCACGGCAATTATCGTGGATGGTCCTTACGGGCTTGGAAAATTTCCGGGTGACCCCCATTCTCCGAATGAGCTTGCGGAATGGTATGCCCCCCACGTCTCTGAATGGGCGAAGCACGCCCTTCCGGAAACGACCCTTTGGATGTGGTGTTCCGAAGTCGGCTGGGCGGAGGTACATCCTGTCCTGAAAGTTCATGGGTGGCAGTATCGAGCTGCGCATGTCTGGGACAAGGGGGTCGGTCACATAGCAGGGAATTGCAATGGAGACACTATCCGTGGCTTCCCAGTCGTAACTGAACTTTGCGTCCAATACGTTAGGGAAGTGAGACTATCGAACGGGTCGGGTGATCTGCAGCCGTTAAAGATGTGGCTGCGCAAAGAGTGGGAGCGAAGCCGCCTTCCCCTGTACAAGACTAACGAAGCATGCGGAGTCAAAAACGCGGCCACGAGAAAATATTTCACACAATGCCACCTGTGGTACTTCCCGCCACCTGAAAAGATGATCGCGTTGGCAGAGTACGCGGCCAAGCACGGTAGGCCGACGGAGCGGCCTTACTTTTCGCTAGACGGCAAGACGCCTCTCACAGAAATGCAGTGGGCCCGCCTGAGAGCGAAGTGGAACCACATACACGGCATCACGAATGTATGGAGAGAGCCGGCCGTAAGAGGGGCAGAGCGGCTGAAGGGAAAAGGCCTGAAGTGTCTGCACATGAATCAGAAGCCGCTGAAGCTAATCGAACGGATTATCCTCGCATCTACAGACCCCGGGGACGTTGTGTGGGAACCGTTCGGCGGGTTGTGTTCGTCCGCAGTCGCGTCGATGCGGACTGGGAGACAATGTTATAGCGCCGAGGTCATCCGGGATTACTTCAGGGTCGCCGCCAAGCGAGTGACAGAGGAAAGCCAGAGGATTGCCAACAAACAGGGCAGAAGGCGTACCGCCTCCGCCTGAGCCGACTGGGCCGCCGGAGGCCTGGCAGCACATTGAACTTTACAGGGCGGTCAGAAAATCGATCTACACGCTTCCGTCGAGGTTTGAGTCCGACCTCGTGATCTCCGGCGTGCTAGCGACCGACCTGTTCGCCTTCAACCAATCGCTTGGGACCACAATCGAAGAGCAGGTCGTGGCGTCCTTGAACAGGTTGCGCTCGGTCTGGGACCTTGAGCCGCAGTATGCCCTCTATAACTTCGAGCGCCAGCCCCAGACGTTCCCTGATGTGGTGCTCAAGGCGGCTGCGCCAGACGTTGAGCCGCAGATACTACTCGGCATCGAGTTGAAGGGGTGGTACGTGCTAGCGAAAGAGCGAGAGCCGAGTTTTCGTTATAAGGTGACTCCTGCGGTATGTGCACCGGCCGACCTCCTGGTCGTGGTGCCCTGGGCACTATCGAATATCGTCTCTGGTTCGCCTAAGGTCTTTACGCCGTTTGTAACTGGCGCGAGGTACGCGGCGGAGTACCGAAACTGGTTTTGGGAGTACGGCAAGGGCGGAAATGGCAGCAACGCCGTGGATATTTCGACGGTGGCTTCCCACTATCCTGCGAAGAGCGACATGATCTCGGACCGCCCTGTCAGTGACAGGGGTGGCAACTTCGGTCGTCTCGCACGCACCGGCGTTATGGACACCTATATTGCGGAACTTTTCAAGAACGCCCTGGCAGGAGTGCCCCTTGCCGCGTGGCAGAAGTTCCTATCGCTGTTCACAGAAAGCCGTCCGTCAGAGGACATTAGCAACGCCCTGAATCGGTTGGCAAAAACTATCGCCGAACAGACCGATCCTAAGCTAAGCGAAGATGACCGAGAAGCCCTCCGAATGAAGTTTTCTGAAATCTCCCAGATCCTTGGGGGACGCGGTAACTGAGTGGCCGGTTCCACGCGCGGCCCTCGACGGCCGCCTGGCGGAGGTCGCGACCGCGCGGCACCCGAGCTTCGGCCTGGCGGTGCCCGAGAGCTGCCCGAAGGTGCCGAAAGAGGTGCTCGACCCGAAGAATACCTGGGCCGACAAGCAGGCCTACGAGCGGACCGCCCGCGCGCTTTCCGCGCGCTTCGAGGTCAACTTCAGGCAGTTCGAGCCCTACGTCAGCGCGGCGGTCAAGGCCGCCGGCATCGACAACGCGGCGTGAACCACGGCGCCTCACGGGTCCCTCGCGGCGGCTTGGGGCGAGGCAAGGGCCGCGCCGAAGGCTCAACGGATCGACTCGATAGGGAGTCCCGATGCGAGGGGACCCCAAGCTCGGACGGCGTGATGGACGTTTCACTCTATTCGCTCACGGTCCTTTTCTGGGGAACGAGCTGGCTGGCCATCAGGTTCCAGCTTGGCGTCGTCGCGCCCGAGGTTTCCATCGTCTACCGTTTTGGCCTGGCGGCGGCACTGATGCTGGTCCTGTGCGCAGCCGCCCGGCGGCCGATGCGGTTTCCGGCAAAAGACCACGCCTTCATGGGGTTGCAAGGGCTTTGCCTGTTTTCGACGAACTACTTCTTTATCTATCTGGGGAGCCAGTATCTCACCACGGGTCTTGTCGCCGTCGCCTTTTCGACGATCGTGATCATGAACATTCTCGGCGGCGCGGTCCTGTTCAGGACCCCCATCGAGCCCCGCGTGCTCGCCGGCACGATTTTCGGCATGGCCGGCATCGCCCTCGTTTTTTGGCCCGAAATCGTCTCCTTCGATTTGGCGAAGCAAGGCACCCTCGGCCTGGTCCTTTCGCTCATGGGAACCGGATTCGCCTCGTTCGGCATGTTGACCTCGGCCTGGAACCAGCGGCGGCGCGGCTTGCCCGTCTTCCAGACCAACGCCTATGGGATGCTCTATGGGGCCGTCTTCATCACGCTGCTGACGCTGGCGCGCGGCAGCCGGTTCGATTTCGACCCCTCGCCCGCCTACGTCTTGTCACTGGCCTACCTCGCGGTCTTCGCGACCGTCCTCGGGTTCTGGACTTATTTGACCTTGATCGGCCGGATCGGCGCCGACCGGGCGGCCTATGCCACCGTGTTGTTCCCGATCGTCGCGCTCGCGTTGTCGACGTGGGTCGAAGACTTCGAGTGGACGGCGCTGGCCGCCGGCGGCGTTGCCCTCGTGCTCCTCGGCAACGTCGTCATCCTGACCAGACGCCGCCCGTCGGGAAGCCGAAGGCCCGGCCCGGCCCGGCCCTGACGCGGCGGCATGTCCCGGTCCATGCCCACCCAATGCGTGGGCGGTTCCAGCGCCGGGACTTCCGGTCGCAGGCGAGGATCCGGAATGCGCGAAGGCCTCTTGGGCCAGTGTTGGCACCGGGCCGACAGCTCAGCGGATCAGCTCGACGGGGACATCCAAGTCAAGCGCGTGCCATGCGCGGTCGGCGGTGATCGCGGCGATGCCCCTTTGAAGAGCCAGGGCGAGGCACGCGCGATCTCCAAGCGAAAGGCCTGCGTCTCGGGTCACGGGAAGCAGCTTCGCTGCGTGTTCCGCCTGTTCGACCGTGAACGGCACCCAGTCTATAGGCGTATCCTGCAGCTTTGCGGCAACGGCCTCTACCGCCGCCCCGGTGCGGGCGAAGTAGCCCAGGACCTCGGACAGGTTGACCGAGGACATGCAGGCCTCCGGGATCAACGCAGCGACCCGCTCCTGGCCCGGCTCTTTGAAAAGGAACGCGATCAACGCAGAAGCGTCGAGCGCGATCACACCGCGCTTTCCTTTGCCGCCTCCCGGCGCCTCTCGGCGATGAAGTCTTCGGTGGCCCCAACCGGCGGAGAAGCGCCGAACAGCCCGGCCACGAAGTCCTGAAGCCGCGCCGGATCGAATGGCGGACGTCCTTGCCCGCGGACCGCGGCCGCCAGGATGGCGCGGGCCTCAGCCTCCATGCTCTGGCCGGCCTCGGCGGCCCGCACCCGCAGCCGGGCATGCACCTCGTCGGGAAGATTTCGGATGTTCAGCGTCGGCATGATGGCATTGTCCCCATTGATATCGTTGTTGTCAAGCCAAGTCCGGCGCTGGACCCCGCGTCGATTCAAAGGCTTGGACAAAGGACCCGGCGCGAAAAACCCGGGGGCAGGCGCCGGGCCGCCTCCCCCGGATTCGGGAACACAACGCGCGTTAGGCGCGCTCTTCCGACGAGTCCCCGGCGAGCCGCTCGAGCGGCCCGTCCGTGAGGCCGTCCGTGTCCACGAGCGTGACGGGCTCGACCGGGCCGAAGGTATCCGTCTCGGAGGCATCCGCGCCGTCTTCGGGCTCGCCACCGCCAAGCACGGCGAAGGCGTCCTCCGGCACGGCCGCATCGCCCTCGGGCTCGGCGACCGCCTCGCCCTCGGCGACATTCGGGGTCTCGGTGAAAACCGGAGGTTCCCCGGCCTCGGGCGCCCGGTCCGTGGTCTCCGCCGGGGCGAAATAATCGTAGCCCTGGGCGATCCGCGAGACCACCTGGCCGAAGGGCTGGCTGGAAAACTCCGTACCCTCGCCACTGGCGACCAAGCCCTCGGCGATCGCCCGGCGCGCCTGATGCGCCGGCGAATTGGCCGAGTTGCCCGGCCGGCTCTCGCCGTCACCGCCGTGCAAGGCCTGCCGGGCCGCCTCGCTCAGGCGGGTCTCGAAGGCCTCGGCGGAACGGCCGGGGGAAGTATCTTGGGATCCGCTCGGCTGGGCGCCGCCGCTACCCCGGGGATCGGGCCTCTGGGCGGCCGCGTCCGGGACAAATTCGATTTTCATGTGCGCGTCCTCTGTTCAAACCGACTGCCGTAAGGACACGCAAAATTCGCGCCAGGGATGCTGTGACAAGTATATGACTTTTAAGTATAAATCCGCAGAATCGGGGGCTTTGGGCGGCGCTTGGCGGCAAGCCTTGCCGGGCCGTCCGCGCAAGGCCGCCGCGCCCGGCAGCTCTTGCCGGGCCGGGTCACCGGCGTCGCCAAGCGGTCTCGGACCCCGGCTGCGCCCTAATGCGCCTCGGCCCAGTTGGGCCCGACCCCGGCGTCGGCGGTAAGCGGCACCGAGAGCTGGATGACCGGCGCGCAGGCGGTCTCCATGACCGAGCGCACGACCGCGGCGGTCTCCTCGATCTCAGGTTCCGGCACCTCGAACAAGAGCTCGTCGTGGACCTGGAGCAGCATGCGCGCGCCTAGGCCCGCGGCGTCCAGCGCCGGGGGCACCCGGATCATGGCCCGCTTGATGATGTCGGCGGCGGTCCCCTGGATCGGCGCGTTGATCGCGGCGCGCTCGGCGAAGCTGCGCCGGGCCGGGTTCTTGTCCTTGATCATGGGCACATGGACCTTGCGGCCGAACAGGGTCTCGACGAAGCCGCGCTCGCGGCAGGCGGCCTTGGTCTTGTCCATGTAATCGCGGATGCCCGGGTAGCGCGCGAAATAGGTCTCGATGTAGGCCTTGGCCTCGGCCTGCGGGATGCCCAGGCTGTTCGCCAGCCCGAAGGCGGAAATCCCGTAGATGATGCCGAAGTTGATGGCCTTGGCCTGGCGCCGGACCATGGGGTCCATGCCCTTGACCGGCACGCCGAAGACCTGGGCGGCCGTGATCGCGTGGATGTCCTGGCCCTCCAGGAAGGCTTGGCGCAGCGCTTCCACCTCGGCGATATGGGCGGCCAGGCGCAGCTCGATCTGGCTGTAGTCGACCGAGAGCAGCTTGGCGCCCTCGTCGGCCACGAAGGCATGGCGGATCTTGCGCCCCTCCTCGGTCCTCACCGGGATGTTCTGCAGGTTCGGGTCGGTCGAGGACAGCCGCCCGGTGGAGGCCACGGCCTGGCTGAAGGAGGTGTGCACGCGGCCGGTCTCCGGGTTGATCTGCGCCTGCAGGGCGTCGGTGTAAGTGCTTTTCAGCTTGGCCAGCTGGCGCCAGTCGAGCACCCGGGCGGGAAGCGCGTGGCCCTGTGCGGCCAGGCCCTCGAGGACGTCGGCGCCGGTGGCGTAGGCCCCGGTCTTGCCCTTCTTGCCGCCTATGAGCCCCATCTCGTCGAACAAGATTTCGCCGAGCTGCTTGGGCGAGCCGATGGTGAAGGCCCGCCCGGCCAGTCGGTAGATTTCCTCCTCCAGCGCGGCGATCCGTTGGGCGAAGTCGTTGGACAGGCGCCTGAGCGCATCCGGGTCCACCTTGATGCCGGCCCGCTCCATGCCGGCGAGGACGGCAATCAGCGGCCGTTCGATGGTCTCGTAGACCGTCGTCAGGCGCTCGCGGACCAGGCGGGGCTTGAGGACCTCGAACAATCGCAAGGTGACGTCGGCGTCCTCGGCGGCGTAGTCCCGCGCCTGGTCGAGCGGCACCTTATCGAAGGTGACCTGGGACTTGCCGGAGCCTGCCACGTCCTTGAACTTGACGGTGTCGACGCCCAGGTGAAGCCGGGCCAGCTCGTCCATGCCGTGGCCGTGCAGCCCGCCGTCCAGCACGTAGGACAGGAGCATGGTGTCGTCGACCGGCGATATTTCGATGCCCTGGCGGGCGAAGACCAGGCGGTCGTACTTGATGTTCTGCCCCACTTTCAGGACCCCGGGCTCCTCCAGCAGGGGTTTGAGCGCTTGGATCGCCCGGTCCAGCGGGATCTGTTCGGGGGTTTCGCCCGCGCCGTCCAGGTCGAGGCCCTCGCCGGGTCCGGCGGCGCCGTGGCCGAGCGGAATGTAGCAGGCCTTGCCGGGCGCCAGCGCAAGCGAGATGCCGACCAGATCCGCCCGGACCGGATCGAGCGAGGTGGTTTCGGTATCCACCGCGACGACACCCCGGTCCATGGCGGACGCGATCCAGGGGACGAGCGCCGCCATGTCCTGGATCAGCTCGTAACCGGCCGCTTCGGCCTCCACGGGGGCGGCCTTCCCGGCCTCCGTGCCCAGGATGTCGGATAAGCGGGCGAGCACCGAGCGGAAGCCGTTTTCCTCCAGGAAGGCGCGCAAGGGCTCCGGCTCGGGCGGCCGGCGCCCGAGGCCGTCCAGCGGCACTTCCAGCGGCACGTCGGCTTTCAGTTCGACCAGCCTGCGGGAAATCCGCGCCTGCTCGGCGAATTCGATCAGGTTCTCGCGGCGCCTGGGCTGCTTGATCTCGCCCGCGCGCTCGAGCAGGGTCTCCAGGTCGCCGTATTCGGTGATGAGCTGGGCGGCGGTCTTGACGCCGATGCCCGGCACGCCCGGCACGTTGTCCACCGAATCGCCGGCAAGGGCCTGGACCTCGACCACCTTGTCCGGCCTGACGCCGAACTTGTCGGCGACCTCGGCCGGACCGATCGGCCGGTTCTTCATGGGATCGAGCATGGCGACGCCGTCCTCGACGAGCTGCATGAGGTCCTTGTCGGAGGACACGATGGTGACCTCGACGCCCGCGTCCCGGGCCGCCTTCGCATAGCTCGCGATGATGTCGTCGGCCTCGTAGTTCTCCATCTCGATGCAGGCCACGTTGAACGCCCGGGTCGCCTCGCGGATCAAGCCGAACTGCGGGATCAGCTCCTCGGGCGGGTCGGGACGCTGCGCCTTGTAGTCGGGGTAGATCTCGTTGCGGAAGGAGGTCTTGCCCTTGTCGAAGACCACCGCGATCAGCTCCGCCTCCGCCTCGGCGAGCAGCTTGATCAGCATGTTGGTGAAGCCGTAGACCGCGTTGACCGGGGTGCCGTCCGGCCGGGTCATGGGCGGCAGCGCGTGGAAGGCGCGGAAGATGTAGCCCGAGCCGTCGACGAGGTAGAGGCGGTGGGCCTTGTCCGAAGCTTTGGCGGGCTGGCGCATGGCGCTTCGAGAATGCCGGAGGCCGGCGGAAGAGTCGAGGCCGCAGGCGGTACGGCGAAACGGCAGCGGCGAAGCAGCCTACCGAAACGGTGCGATTCGCGACACGCTGGTTCCTGCCGCCTCGGTCCCGTTGTCGAACGAGGCGGCTAGAAATGTATCCAATGCGCCAAACGGACGCCGAACTCTAATTCGGCGCCGACTTGTGCTAATGTCCAGGGCAACCGCGCGGAACCCTTTGGAACACGGCGGTTCAGAAGAATCGGAGGCATTTGTCATGGATATCCCGTTCCCGGAAAACGACGCCGAACGGGTGGCCGTCCTCCGCACTTACGGCATCTTGGACAGCCCGCCGGAGCAGGCGTTCGACGATATCACCGAGCTGGCCGCGCAGATCTGTCAGTGCCCCGTCGCCGGCATCAACATGGTCGACGAGTCACGGCTGTGGAGGAAGTCTGGTTACTGTCATCCCCGCGAATCACGCGAGGCGCCCAGGGACGTGACGCTCTGCGCCACCACGATTTGCCGGACCGACCTGCTGGTTGTCCCGGACACTGCGGCGGACGAACGCTTTTCAGACTATCCTTCCGTCATGGGCGAACCGCACTTCCGGTTCTATTGCGGAATGCCGCTGATCAATCCCCAGGGCTACGCCTTGGGCGCTCTGTGCGTGCTGGATTTCGAGCCCCGCGAGCTGAGTTTCGAGCAGACCGAGGCGATGCGACGCTTGGCGCGTCAGGTCGTGGTCCAGCTCGAATTGCGGCGCAACCTGATCGAGCTTGATGAAGCTCGGCGTGCGCTTGAGGCGGAAAAGAGCAGATCGGACGAGCTGCTCCTCAATATCCTGCCCGCCAAGATCGCCGACGAGCTGAAACGCGCAAATCAGGTCGAGCCCAGGTACTACGACTCCGTGACGATCATGTTCAGCGACTTCAAGGGTTTCACCCGTTTCGCCGAGAACACGGAACCGCGCGTTCTCGTCAACGATCTCAACCAGTATTTCTCGGCATTCGATGAGATTGTCGGCCGTCACAATCTGGAGAAGCTCAAGACCATCGGCGACGCTTACATGTGCGCCGGCGGATTGCCCGAGGTAAGCCGGACTCACCCCGTCGATACCTGCCTCGCCGCGCTCGAAATTCAGGATTTTATGGCCCGGATGAACAGTCAGCGCGAGAAGATGCGGCTGCCGCCGTGGGAGTTGAGGATCGGAATACATACCGGCCCCGTCATGGCAGGCGTGGTGGGCAAGAAGAAGTTCACCTACGACATCTGGGGCGATTCGGTGAACATCGCGGCGCTGATGGAATCAAACGGGGAGGCGGGCCGGATTACCCTGTCCGAAAGCACCTATCACCGGGTCAAGGACCTGTTCGAGACAGAGTCTCGCGGCAGCATCGAGGCCAAGCACAAAGGCGACTTGGATATATATTTCCTCAATCGAAACAAACCCGAATTTTCCCGGGATGAAGCAGGCCGCATCCCGAAGGGCGAACTGGCTTAGCTGCGCGAGAGATCGAGGGCTTGGACCGTCGACGAGGTAGAGGCGGTGGGCCTTGTCCGAAGCTTTGGCGGGCTGGCGCATGGCGCTTCGAGAATGCCGGAGGCCGGCGGAAGAGTCGAGGCCGCAGGCGCCACGCTGGGGCGTGGTATCGGACCCGGTGCGATTGCATATAAACCCCGAAAGACAGGTTCACTCACTCAGGCAGCCCCAGCCTGCGCAGGATGGCAAGCCCTCTCTCCAACCCCGCCCTGTCCTTGTTGAGCGAGTGTTGCCTGAATTGCGTCAGCGAGATCCCGGCGTCGGCCTCGACGGCCTTGGCGACTTCCGCCCGCGCCTCGTCGTCTTGGCCCAACGCGTGGTAGGCGAGTGCCCGCCCGATGTAAGAATGGGCGGCGTGCGTGGCGCTGGGCTTGCGGTCCAAGAACTTCTCGAAGGCGACGAGCGCCTCGTCGGGCTGCTCGGCGTCGAGATACGTGAAGCCCAGTTCCTCGAGAAACCAATCGGGATAATAGGGGCTGAGGCGCATCGCCGTCTTGAACTTGCGAATGGCCTCCTGCAGCCGACCGGCGTTGTGGAGAATCATGGCCAGAAGCGCCGTGTTGGTCGCATGGTTCGGATTGTAGGCGACGGCCTTCTCCCCGGCCTCGATGGCCTCGTCGTATTCCCTCTTAAACAGGTGGATGGCGCCCTGCAGCGCGTAGACATCCGGCAATGCGTCGTCCAGGGCCTGCGCCTTCTCGGCCAGAAACGAGGCGTGCTCGAAGGACAGTTCGCGGTTCTCGCTCCATCCGTTCTGGGCGTCGAGCCAATGGGTCCAGGCAAGGACCGCGTAGGCCAGGGCGTACCCGCGGTCGGCCTCGATGGCCTTCTCGAACAATTGGCGGGCGGTGGAGTTGTCGGTCCTGTTGAAGCGGTGAAAGGGCTCCATTCCTCTGCCGAGGAGGTTCCAGGCCTCTACGCTGCGCGTGTGTTTTCGGTGGACGCGCGCTTCCTCGCCTTCGGTGAGCTCTATGCGCAAGGCGATGACGATCCGGCTGGTGATCTCGTCCTGCAGGGCGAACAGCTCGGTCATGTTCCGGTCGTAACGTTCGGCCCATAAGTGGATTCCGGTCAGCGCGTCGATGAGCTGGGCGGTGATGCGCACCTGGTCGCCTGACGTCCGGACACCGCCCTCGAGCACGTAGCGCACCCCCAAATCCTCGGCCACCTGCTGCACCTTCACCGGCTTGCCCTTGTAGGCGAAGGTCGAGTTTCGGGCGATGACGAAAAGGTTGGAGACCTGGGAGAGCGCCGTGATGATGTCTTCCGTAAGGCCGTCCGCCACGTGGCCCTGGCCGGCATCGCCGCTCAGATTGTCGAAGGGCAGCACGGCGATAGAGGGCTTCTCAGGCAACGGGAAGGCCATCCTCTCAACGGACGCGGGCTCGATCTCGGGTGACGGCTCGCGGATGGGGAAGACCCCGAAATGTCCCGCCGCCAGTGCGGCCACGAGCGCGACGGCCGCCGCGACTGCCGGCCATTTCCAGCGCCGCAACTTTGCGCCCGTGAAGGCGACAACGCCTCCGGGTGTCTCCGTGTCCGGCAGAACACGGTATACACGGACCGGCTTGCCGATGTTCTTGAGCCGTTGCGGCCCGATGTCCTCGAAGCCGACGTCGAGCCGGCCTTCCATCTGCCGGTAGGTATCCTCCGAGATACAGATGCTGCCCGGCTCCGCCAGACCCTCGAGCCGGACGGCGACGTTTACCCCGTCCCCGTGGATGTCGTCGCCCTCGACGATCACGTCGCCCAGGTTGATGCCGATGCGCAACGCGATCCGCCGGTCCGCCGGCGTATCCGCATTGCGCTCGGATAATTCCTGCTGGATCTCGACTGCGCAACGGACGGCATCGACGACGCTGGCAAACTCGGCAAGCACGGCATCGCCCATCGTCTTGAAGATGCGCCCGCGGAGGGCGGCGATCTTCGGCTCGAGGACGCCGGAGATGAGCGACCGGACCGCGGCCAACGTGCCTTCCTCGTCCTTGCGCACGAGTCGCGAATAGCCGACCACGTCGGCGGCAAGGATGGCGGCGAGCTTCCGCTCCATGCCACTCCTCCCGGATGGCCAATAAGGCGGCAAAGCCTGTGACAATGCTACGGCAGGTCAGCCGCAAAACCTAGCGGTCTAGGCGTGACAAGTACCTTGAACCCGACTCACTGGAATTCCGGTACCCGTACTGGGCGTAGCGCGCGCGGGATGCAGGCCGCCTTGCAGTGCGCCCGATCAGCGGCCGCCGGGCGCGGCGCCTTTTTTCAGGACGAAACGGCGGTCGCAGTAGGGGCAGTCGATCGCGGGCCGACCCGTCATGTTGAGCCAGACCCGGGGGGGCCCGCGGCCGCCCCCGCCGCCGTCGCAATCGACGATCTCGGTCTCGACCTCGATGGTCTCGGGGGGCTCCGGAGGGTTCGTCACGCCACCTGGCTCCGTTTTATCGCGTCCGCATCGCGGCCGGTGCGCCGGTTGACCGCCTGAGGAGCGGATGATACGCATTGCCGCGGCGCGATCAATGGCGCAGGCCCGGGTATCCGGGGCCGCGTGGCATCAAAAAAAGATCCGATCTCAGCATGCCCGACGATCAGAGCCCCAGCGCGATGCAGGCGGCCGCCGCCGCTCTGCCCGAACACGCGATCGAAGTCCGCGGCCTGGACAAGCGCTACCGCGCGAGCGGCCGCGGCGCGGAAAAGCATGCCCTCATCGCGGTCGATCTGACGATCCCGCGCGGGTCCCTCTTCGGCCTGCTCGGCCCCAACGGCGCCGGCAAGTCCACGCTGATCAACATCCTGGCCGGCCTGGTCAACAAGACCGGGGGACGCGCGGTGATTTGGGGCTTCGACATCGACCGCGAGGCGCGCCAGTCACGGGCCGCGATCGGCGTGGTGCCCCAGGAACTCAACATCGACCCCTTCTTCACCCCGCGCGAGCTGCTGGAACTGCAGGCCGGGCTTTACGGCGTGCCGCCGGCCGAGCGCCGCAGCGACGAGCTGCTGCGCGTCCTCGGCCTGGCGGACCATGCCGAAGCCTACGCCCGGACGCTGTCCGGCGGCATGCGCCGGCGCCTGATGGTCGCCAAGGCCATGGTGCACAACCCTCCGGTCTTGGTGCTCGACGAGCCGACGGCAGGCGTCGACGTCGCACTGCGCCAACAGCTCTGGGCCCATGTGCGGGACCTCAACCGCCGGGGCACCACGATCCTCTTGACCACCCACTACCTGGAGGAGGCCGAGGAGCTCTGCGACCGCATCGCGATCATCAACCACGGCCGGGTGATCGCCTGCGACACCACCCGGGCGCTGTTGCGCCGCTTGGACAACAAGGCTCTCACGCTCTTCCTGGGCCGCGACCTCGAGGCTGTCCCGGAGTCGCTTGCCCGCTTCCATGTCGAGCTCATCGCCCCGCGGCGCCTGATATTCCGTTACCGCGCGAGCCGGAGCCCGGTGCCCGAGATCCTGAGCGCGGTGCGTGAGGCCGGTCTTCCCGTGGCCGACATGGCGACCGAGGAAACCGACCTCGAGGATCTCTTCCTGCAGCTCACCCGTGGCGCCCACGATCCCGGCCGCAAGCGCCATGCCGGCTAGGGCCGCGAAGCGGAAATGCGCGGCGTATCTCTGGCCGTTATCCTCCGCACCGAAGGGGGAGGGAATATCTGAGATGGATCGATGTGTTACTGCCTCTCCCTCGACACCGGACGGCCGCGGTGTCGGCGCCTCGCGGTTTCGGAAAGGCCGGTGCCGGGACGGGATATTCGGGCGACACCGCGCACTCGCCACCCCCGGCCGGCCGGGGCGGCGAAGCCCGGCGTAGGGTGCGGCTCGCCGTCCTGCTTCTGGCGGCGGTCGCCGCCGCCTGCGCGCCCCGGCTGGCCCCTCCCGGTCCCGGTGCGGCCGCGCCAAGGCTCACGGATGACCGGCTGATCACCGCCGACAACCTGGCGCTGCCCTTGCGCGCCTGGCTGCCGGAGGGCGGCGCCGAGCCCAAGGCGGTGATCCTGGCGCTCCACGGCTTCAACGACTATTCCAAGGCCTTCGAGGCGCCGGGCCGCTTCTGGGCCAAGCACGGGATCGCCACCTACGCCTACGATCAGCGCGGCTTCGGCGCGGCGCCCTACCGCGGCCTCTGGCCCGGGACGCCGGCGCTGATCGACGATCTCAAGGCCGCCGCCGCGGCGCTCGGCGCGCGCCATCCGGGCACGCCGTCCTACCTTTTGGGCGAGAGCATGGGCGGCGCCGTCGTGCTCGCCGCGGCGGCCGGCGCAAAGCCGCCGCGGGCCGACGGCATCATCCTGGCATCGCCCGCGGTCTGGGCCCGCTCGACCATGCCGGTCCATCAGCGCGTGGCCCTGTGGCTCGGCGCGCACACCCTCCCGTGGCTGCGGGTCACCGGCCGGGACTTGCGGATCCGGGCCTCGGACAATACCGAGATGCTGCGGGAGTTGAGCCGCGATCCCCTGGTGATCAAAGAGACCCGGATCGACGCCATCCACGGGCTGGCCGATCTGATGGACCAGGCGATGGCCGCCGCGCCCCGGCTCGATCTGCCCGCGCTGCTGCTTTACGGCGAAAACGACGAGGTGATCCCCAAGGACCCCACCTTCCGCCTGTGGCAAGGCCTGCCGGAGGCGGGCCGGCACCGGCAGCGCCGGGCACTCTATAAGAACGGCTGGCATATGCTGTTGCGCGACCTGCAGGCCGAAGTCGTGCTGCAAGACATCGCCCATTGGGTCATGGACCCGCAAGCGCCGCTGCCGTCGGGCGCGGAGGCCCGGGCACTCGCCCGGCTTAGCGGCGAATCCTTCTAGTACGGCCTCGCAGGCAAGCGCAGGAACCGGTTTACCCGCCCGGGACCTTGCAGTATGTATTGCCGTATGTATTGTCGTGTATTGTCGGCGATCTTCGAGGCCCCGTCGCCGCCGCGGACCCGTAGCTCAGCTGGATAGAGTGCTGCCCTCCGAAGGCAGAGGTCACAGGTTCGAATCCTGTCGGGTCCGCCAGTTTTTCAATACCTTCGGAGACTTCTGTCGGCGGGCAGGTTGCCACCGGCAACCAAATGGCAACCACGCGGCGCGGCTTCGGGCCCAGTTCCGGCGCTCACCGCCCATCCCATGCCACCTTCCGTCCCCCGCGCATAGCGGTGCGAAAGGCCGGTCGCATGAAGTTCGGTTAAGGGCCCAGTTCGTCCTGCCCTTAACACGGCCATAGGTTCGACGATCGCCAAACTGAGCGTTGAATATTTCGCGTTTATGAGGCGCAATAACCGAGGCAAGCCCTGTCGGTGAAGCCGGCGGCGATAACAGGCGGCAGGACCCCCGCCTGGCGCGAAGGGCCGGCCGTTCGATCCGGAGGCAGCAGCATGGCGGATGAACCCTCGTCCTTCAAACCGGTATCCGGCAACGTGATGCCGCGGTTTTCCGGCATTGCGACCTTCATGCGCCTGCGTCACGTCGAGGATCCGGCGGGCATCGATATCGGCCTGATCGGCGTTCCCTGGGACGGCGGCACCACCAACCGGGCCGGCGCCCGGCACGGGCCGCGCCAGATCCGCGACATGTCGACCATGGTCCGCAACGTTCACCACAGGAGCCGGATCAAACCATTCGAGCTGTGCAAATGCGCGGATCTGGGCGACGTTCCGGTGAACCCGATCGACCTCGATGACACCCTGGACCGGATCGAGAAATTCTACGACCGGGTCTATAAGGCCGGCGTGCTGCCGCTCAGCGCCGGCGGCGACCACTTGATCACCTTGCCGATCATGCGGGCGATCGCCAGGGACCGGCCGGTCGGCATGGTCCATTTCGACGCCCACACCGATACCTGGGACCGCTATTTCGGCGATAATCTCTACACCCACGGCACCCCGTTCCGGCGCGCCGTCGAGGAAGGCTTGCTCGACCCCAAGCGCACCGTCCAGATCGGCATCCGCGGCGCGCTGTACGGCGACGGCGAAAGCGACTGGGGCAGCGACCGGGGCATCCGGGTGATCGACATCGACGAGTTCTACGGAATCGGCGTCGATGCCGTGATCGCCGAGGCGCGCCGGGTCGTGGGCGGCGGTCCGACCTACATCAGCTTCGACGTGGACGGCCTGGACCCGGTCTACGCACCGGGCACCGGAACGCCGGAAATCGGCGGCTTCACGACCTACGAGGCGCAGAAAATGCTGCGCGGATTGCAGGGCTTGAACCTGGTGGGCGGCGACGTCGTCGAGGTCGCGCCGCCCTTCGACCCGAGCGGCAATACCGCCATCGTGGGGGCGACGATGATGTTCGAAATACTCTGCGTGCTGGCCGATTCGCGCGCCGCGCGGCGCCGTTGCGGGGCCGCAGCGGTCGCGGCCAAGTGACAATCGGCCAGCAGACATGGCCCCTTGGCAGATCGTTTGGACAGCCGCCCGGAGCGGTACCCGCCAGTCCCGCGGCCCCGCTCGGTGGCCGTGCTCGCCTGGCCCGAGTTCACCGAACTCAAACGCGGGGTCATGGCGCAGATCCGCGAGGACGCCATGACGGCGGGCGCGGCGGCGGAGGCTTAGGGGCCGGTCGGGAGGACCCGAAACCGTGCAATCCATCATTCCAGGACACCGTCCAGTCCCGATCCGGCGCACCTCGATCGGCGCGGTTCTGATCTGGACCGCCTCACTCGCAGCTAACCCGGCCGCCGCGGCAACGTTGCCCTCGGAGCAAGTCCTGACCCTCGCGCTCGCGCAGGAGGCGGTCGCCGCGGCGTTGCAGGCGTGCGAGGACCAGGGCTACCGGGTGAGCGTCGCCGTGGTCGACCGTTCCGGGCGTATCAAGGCGCAACTCCGCGGCGACGGCGCCGGGCCGCATACGCTGGATAGCAGCCGCAAGAAGGCTTACACCGCGCTCAGCCTGCGCCATGCGACGAGCGATCTGGTGGCGCTCATCCAAAAGCGTCCGGAGGCCGCGGGCCTGAAAGAGATGAACGCCGAGATACTGATCCTGGGCGGCGGCCTGCCGATTGCGGCAGGGGAGGAGGTGATCGGCGGCATCGGCGTCGGTGGGGCACCGGGCGGCCACCTCGACGAGTCCTGCGCCAAGGCCGGGATCGACAAAATCCGGAATCGCCTGCGCTGAGCCGGCGCGCGGCCGTGTCCCGGGCCGGCGCCGCGGCCTCACGCGGACCATGAAACGGGAACCGAGGCGACGAAGCAAGATCGAGGCCGCCATCGGCCAGTTGAAAACCGACGGCCGGCTCGACCGGAACGACCTGCGCGGCCACGCGGGCGATCGCGGCAACGCCATCCTCGTCGGCGCCGGCTACAACTACCGCCTGGTCCCCGAGCGGCTGAGGATCTTGTTTGCCCGGATCATGGCGGCGATCCGCAACGCCATGCGCGCTCCGCTTACCGCACCGGTCGCACCCTCCGCCTGAAATCCGGGTTCTTCGCGGGCGACGACGGAGGCGGGGCGCACGCCCAAAACAAGCGACGCCGGGTGCGACCGGAGTCAATGAATCATACCGGCGAGCCCACGAAGGGACTCGCCTATGTTCCCGCAAGCGCCGGGCGGGGCCATTCGGCCCCTTGGCTTGCGCACCGGTGGGCGCGGCGCGCAGTCGCGCGTGCCGCCGCGCCGACGAAGATGCCTGCAACGGCGCGGCGGTATCAACGTACAGCCGCGGTTTCTTCGGGCCGTTGGCGGTGCGCTACTGGGCCGGCCAGTCACTATGATGCGAGTCGATCACGAAGCTGTGCCGGTGTTTCATCGAAGCGTGCCGATGCGGATGGGAATGCGGCTCCGGGCCTTCCCAACCCTCGTGCCCGTGCATGTGGTGCTCATCGTGCACATGGAGATGCGCGTGTTCCACCGCCCGATGATCGTGGGTCAGGACGAAGCTTTGCCCCGCCGGCCAGACCAGGAGAGCGGCAAAGCTGGCCGCACCGACCAGGGCTGCCAGAACCGCAAAGGCAATGGGCAGGCCGGCCGCTGCACCGAGCCAGCCGGCGAGCGGATAGGCCACCAGCCAACAGGCATGCGACAAGGCGAACTGCGCGGCAAAGTAGGCGGAGCGGTCGGCCGGCCGGCATGAAGACCGCAGCAGCCGGCCGCTCGGCGTTTGAACCAGGGAGGATCCCAGCCCAAGGACGAACCACAGCACCAAGAGCGCAAGGAACCCCGGGCGCGTCGCGCCCAACATCAAGGCCAGCCCCATCAGGGCGCCCCCGGCCAGCATCACCGGGCGTTCCGGCAGCATTTCGAAAAGCCGGGGCAAGCAAAGGGCCGCCAGCATGGACCCCGCGCCGGAGGCGGCAAAAGCGATCGCAAGATCTGTTTCCGAGCCCTCCAGATAGGCGCGCACGTAGATCACCGAATTGACGATCATCATGGCGCCGGCGGCCGCCACGGCGAACGACAGGAACAGCAGCCCGCGCAGGCGCGGCGTCGCCAGGTAGGAACGCACGCCGAAGCGCAAGTTAAACAGGACGCCCGCCGGCCGGTCGCTGGGTAGCGGCCTGGGAAGCGCGACCGAGAGAACCAGCAGGGCCGAAACGATGAACGCGATCCCGTTCCCCGCAAAGAGCGAGTCGAAGGTCATGACGCTGAGCAGGACGGCGGCCATAATTGGACTGACCAGGTGTTCCAGATCGTAGGCCAGGCGCGACAGTGACAAAGCCTCCGTATAGCGGGCTTCGTCGGGGAGAATGTCCGGGATCGCCGCCTGGAAGGTGGGCGTGAAGGCGGCCGAGCCGGCACTGAGCAGAAAGATCAGGACGTAGACCTGCCAGATCGCATCGACGAACGGCAGGCACAGGACCGACGCGGCGCGCGCCAGGTCGAGGGCCACCAGAAACGCCTTGCGCGGCAGGCGGTGCGCGAGGCCGCCGATGCCAGGCGCGATGGCGACGTAAGCGACCATCTTGATGGCCAGCGCCGTGCCCAGGACCTTGCCGGCGTTGCCGCCCGCAAGGTCATAGGCGAGCAGGGCCAGCGCGACAGTGGAAAGCCCGGTGCCCGCCAGGGCGATGACCTGGGCGGCGAACAGGCGCCGGTAGATCGGGTCGCCGAGGGGCGAAAGCACGCGATGGCCTCCCGAAAATCGGGAAATTCTACCATAACGCCGTCCAGCCGTGCCGCGGACAAATAGAGCGGCCAGTGGCGCGCACCGGCTGGCGTCCCGGCGTTAGCCAGGGCCTGGGCGGCACGGGTGAACCATTCGGCACGGCCCGGCCACCTTTTTGACGTGCCCCGCAATTTGGTATAGCATTCGGTTAGAATAAAAATAGTTTTACAATAATTGCTGTGAAAATACAACTGATTGGGGAGGCAAACGGCGTTTCCTCGTAGCTCTGCGTTCGGCTTGGCCCGAGGATCGGCGATCCGCGGCTCTCCCGCGCGCACCCGGATTTCGGCCCTGGCGGTCCAGCGTGAATTCGGAGGTAACGCGGGAAACCCATTGCTATGAAAATCAAGGACATTCGCGCAAGCGTCCACCGCCTGCCGATTTACATCCCGCTGTTCAACGAGCCGATTGCGCATCGCAACCACGTCTTCTGCGAGGTCGAGACCGACAACGGGGCGGTCGGCTACGGCATGACCGCGCGTTTCCTGACGCCCGCCGTCGCAGTGATCCTCACCAACGACATCCTTCCCGCGGTCAAGGACATGGAACCGCGCGACCTCGAGGCGATCCACGAGCGCGTCGCCCGCGTGGTCAGTGAGCGCGGCATCATGACGGGGGTCAACCTGGCGGCGGTGTCCTGCCTCGATCTTGCGCTCTGGGACATTATCGGCAAACAGGCCGGCCGGACCGTCGCACAACTGCTCGGGGGATTTCGGGATTACGCCACCGTCTATGTGACCTACGGCTTCGGAAACTACGACCGCGATCAACTCGCGGATCTGGCCCGGGATCTGGTCGCAAAGGGGCATAAGCGGCTGAAAATACTTGCCGCCGTGCCGGACAAAGGATGGCGCGAGGACGCGGCACGCATCCGACACGTGCGCGAGGCCATCGGCGACGACATCGAACTGGCCCTGGATGCCAACGAATCCTATTCGCTGGTCGATGCCATGAACCTATGCAAGGCTGTCGAGGACTGCGCCATCGCATGGTTCGAGGATCCCGTTCACCGCAACGAAATCAAGGACCTCGCCCATCTTCGCCGGCATACCACAATCCCTTTGGCAGCGGGTCAAATGGACGGTCACGCGGCGAGGGTCCGCCAGTACCTGGAAAACGACGCGATCGATATTCTGCTCCCCAATCCAATGTTCAACGGGGGCATGACCGAAACGCGGAAGGTGGCCTACCTCGCGCAGATCTATAACAAACCCATTTCGGACGCAGGCGGGGCCACCTATTTCAGCGTGCACCACGTGGCGGCGTTCCGGAACGGCACCCATGTGGAGTGCCACTTCAAGTCGCAATTCATGGAGGAGAACCTGTTCATCGGCGCACCGAAGCCGGAAAACGGAATTCTCAGAATTCCCGACGCCCCGGGCTTCGGTCTCGAGGTCGACCGGGACGTCCTCAAGGACAGTCGCGTCGAGCATTAGGGAGGGGGCATGGTGTGAAATGCCATCGCATCGACATCGAACGCATGTCCGCCATGACGCCACGATCCGTGGCAAAACATTGGATAAAAGGGAGGACTCAATGAGTCACTTAAAGAAACCAGCCATTTTCACGGCCGCCCTCTTGGCCGTGTCATTGCTCGTCTCCGGAGGCGTCAAGGCGGAGATCTTGAAGCTCCGCCTGTCGGTGGAAAGCACACCCGGCGCCGCCACCCAGCACATGCTCGCGTCGTTCCGGGATTTCCTGAAGGGGGAACTGGGCGACAAGGTGAAGATCGAATTCTTCGACAGCGGCACGCTGGGCGACGAGATCGTTCACATGGAGCAGGTGCGCACGGGCCAGCTCGACGTCATCCCCATCGGATCCGACGCCGCGGCGCTTGATTCGAAATGGCTCGTGTTCGACATCCCGTTCCTGTTCAAGGACCGCGTGGCGGTGTCCAAGGTCTTTGACGGCGACATCGGCCGGCAGTTGGACAAGTCGTTCCAGAAGACCGTCGGGCTCAAGGTCCTGGGTTTCGGCGAAATCGGCTTCCGCCACATCAGCAACAACGTGCGCCCGGTCAAGGTCCCGGCCGACCTGAAGGGGTTGAAGCTTCGCACGCCGGGCAGCCCGGGCCGCGTGCTGGCCTTCGAGATGCTGGGCGCCAATCCCATCACCATGAACATCGGCGAGGTCTATCTGGCGATGCAACAGGGCGTGGTCGACGGTCAGGAGAACCCGTTCGGCAACATCAACAAGTGGAAGTGGTACGAAGTACAGAAGTACATCTCCTTGTCCCGCCACGTGTACACGCCGATCACCTTCGTGATGAACCTGAAGAAGTACAACTCGCTGACGTCTGAGCAGCGCGCCGCCGTCGACCGCGCGGCGATGCGAGCCGAAGGCGCGAGCCGACAGTACGGCACCGATAACGACGCCCAGCTACTCGGCCAGATCAAGGCGCTCTCCAAGGGCAAGGTCAAGTTCAACGACATCGATTCGGCCGCCTTCCAGAAGGCGGCGAAGCCGATCGCCA
>JBHIDD010000003.1:0-26211 GCA_046759925.1 Kiloniellaceae bacterium | reverse complement strand
GCCCGGCGTCTGAGGGACCATACGACAAGTCAATTCATTGACTTGTCGGGTTCAGGCCGCCCGGCCGAGGTCGGTCGCCGCGATCCAGCCGCCGCCCAGGACCCGGCTGCCGTCGTAGAACACCGCCGCCTGACCGGGTGCGATGCCGAACAGCGGCGCATCCAGCACCACGTCGAGCCCGGCCCCCGGCCCGGCGCGCGCCGCCGCCGGATAGAGCGTGGCCGGCGCGGCCGCCCGGGTCGAGCGCAGCTTGACCCGGGCCCGGCGCCCCCCAGCCGTCGGGGCCTCGGCCGCCAGCCAATTGACCTGGCGCAGGCGGACCCTGTCGCGGGCCAGCGCCGCGCGCGGCCCGACCACGACGCGGGCGGCCTCCGGCTCCAGGCGCACGACATAGAGCGGCTCGGGCGCGCCGCCCAGGCGCAAGCCGCGGCGCTGGCCCACCGTGTAGTTGATGATCCCCTCGTGGCGGCCGAGCACCCGGCCGTCGACATGGGCGATCTCGCCCGGCTCCGCCGCGCCGGGGCGCAGCTTCTCGACCACCCGCGCGTAGGAGCCGTTCGGCACGAAGCAGATGTCCTGGCTGTCGGGCTTGTCCGCCACGCAAAGCCCCAGGCGGCCGGCGATCGCGCGGGTCTCCGACTTCGGCCGGCCGCCCAGGGGAAAGCGCAGGAATTCGAGCTCGGCGCGGGTCGTCGCAAACAGGAAGTAGCTCTGGTCGCGGTTCTCGTCGAGGGCGCGGTGCAGCTCCGGCCCGTGCCGGCCGATCACCCGGCGCACGTAGTGGCCGGTGGCCAGCGCGTCGGCGCCAAGCTCCTTCGCGGTTGCCAGCAGGTCGCGGAACTTGACCCGCTGGTTGCAGCGCACGCAGGGAATCGGCGTCTCGCCGCGCAGATAGGCATCGGCGAATTCGTCCATCACGTCGGCGCGGAAGCGCGCCTCGTAGTCGAGCACGTAGTGCGTAATGCCGAGCCGGTCGGCGACCCGCCTGGCGTCGTAGATGTCCTGTCCCGCGCAGCACGCCCCCTTGCGGCCCGCCGCGGCGCCGTGATCGTAGAGCTGCAGGGTGATGCCGACGACATCGAAGCCCTGCTCCATGAGCAGCGCGGCGGTGACCGAGCTGTCGACGCCGCCGGACATGGCGACCACGACCCGGGTCTTGTCCGGCGCTTTATCGAGCCCCAGGGAATTAACGGGCGAATTCATGGCGCTGAATATAGGGGATGCCGGACCGGGCGCAACCGCCCCGCTTAGGCGGCGCCGAGGAGGGCCGCGAGGCGCTCGAGCGGCGCCGGGTCGCGGCCCAGTCCCAAGGAGACCGAGAAGTGTCCCTGCGGGCGCAGGAAGAGGTTTTCCTTCGGAACGCCCCAGCGGCGGGCCAGCGCCACGCCGCCGGAAAACGGGGTCAGATCGTCGCTCTCCCCAAGCAGCATGACGATCCGACCGGGCGCCACGGCCGGCGCGCGCCGCGGTTCCAGCAGCGGCCGCCAGCGCTCGAGTTCGGCCCGGGTCCAACCGCCGGCCCGGAGCCGCTGCGGGAGGCCGACCGCGCCAGCCAGGCTGCCGCTTTCCGCCACCTCCAAGATCGAGCCGCTGGTCGCCACCAGCAGTAGCCCGTCCGGGCGCAGCGCCGCCGGCCAGTGGCGCGCCGCCGGGGCGATCAGCTGGCTGGCGAGCGACCCGAGGCTGACGCCGCCGACGGCGACCGGGCCGCGGCTGTCGCGCCGGGCCCAGGCGATCAGCACGGCGACCTCCGCGACCCAGGCCCGGAACAGCTCGATCAGACCCAGCGGCGCGCGCGCCATCGCCGGCTCGCCGCCATACCAGCCGTCCGGACGCCGCCGCCCGTGCCAAGGCCCCTCCGGCCGGATCACCCGGATCCCCCGGCGCGCGAGACCGCTAACCTCGTCGGCGATGTCGCGCGAGAATTCGGTCTCCATTCCGATGCCGTGCAGGAAGATCAAGCTCAGCCCATCCGTGCCCTCGTCGGCCTCGTAAATTCGCGCCCAGGCGGTGTCGGCCATGACCGGCGAGGCGAAGCGCAACCAGTACTCTCGCCCGTATGCGCCGGGCAGCGCCCGCGACCGCTCCACCATGGGCAGTTCGGGGGCCGGAAACGCGGCCTCGGGTGCCGCAAGCCGCGGCCCGTGGCGGGCCGCGACGACGGCCGGCTCGGGGATCTCCCAGCGCACCGGCGGCAGGGGCCGGCGCAGGTGCAGCGGCAGCGCGGCCATACGGGAGGCCATCAAGCGTTGCGCCGCGTCCTGACGGGCAAGCTCCGCCGCGATCAGGGCGTCCGCGCCGAGCGGACGCGGCCCGAAGAGGGCGCTTTCCCACGCCCCGGCCGCCGCCTCGTAGCCGTGTCGCCGCGCCTCGATCGATGCCAGCGCCCTGGCCGCCCAGGCCCGCGAAGCGCCGCGCCACGAACCGCCCGGGTCGAGCGCCGCCAGGAAACGCTCGAGCGAGCCGCCGCTGGCAAGCGCCGCGGCCCAGGCGCGCGACAGCGGAAAGTACCAGCGGCTCACCGTATGGAGCGCAACGCGATCGAACCAGGGCCGCAAGACGAGGTTGCCGACGGGTCCTTTGAGGATCGGATATTCGGCCGGCCGGGGCAGCCGGGCGTCGGTGTCGCGGGACGCGGTAGACATGGGCGGGAGCATAACGGGTGCGGTGGGCGTTCGGAACAAAGGGCGCGCGGCGGATGTCACGGACATTTGCGGTGGGATCGGGCGCCGGCCGCGGTAAACTCCGGTATAGGCCCTGCGTCCGAAATCGGGGAGTCTTTGCGATGATGCGTATCTCGTGCGCCCTTATCCTCGGCGTTTTGGTCCTGGCCGCCCGGCCGGCCCTGGCGGAATTGCCCGGCTGGTCGGTGACCAAGACCCCGCACAGCTACGAAGCGCTGATCGCGCGCCTGAATGCGGCGGTCAAGGCCAACAAGATGGGCCTCGTCACCCGGGCCAGCGCGTCCTACGGCGCCGCCGCGCGGGGCCTCGAGATCCCCGGGAACATGGTGGTCGGTGTGTACCGCAACGACTTTGCGGTCCGGATGCTGGAGGCCAGCGTGGCGGCGGGCATCGAAGCGCCGATCCGGTTCTACATCACCGGGAACGGGGACGGCACGGCGACGCTGAGCTACAAGACGCCCTCGTTCGTCTTCGCACCCTACGAGGACGGCGGAGCAAAGCTGAAGGGCCTGGCCAAGGAACTGGACGCCATCTTCGCCAAGATCGCGCGCGAGGCGGCCGCGCGGTAAAGCAGGGGGTTCAGGCCGGCGGCGCGAGGCCCATGTCCCAGAAGCCGATCTCGAGGCGCGTTGCGGCCCGGAAGGTTTGGCCGAGCGAGTCCCAGCGCGGGGCGCGGGCGAAGTCCTTGCCGAGCCGCCGCGCGGCCACGCGATCGAGCTGCTCGACCGCGGACCGGGCCACCTCCTGGTATTCCCCGCCGCCGTACATCTCGATCCAATCGCCGTAGGGATTGGACGCCAGAACGCTGGCCGGATCCGCCTTGAGCCGGGCGCCGATCTCGGCGTAGCCGACGACGCAGGGAGCCAGCGCCACCAGCAGGTCGAGCAGATCGCCGGAGAGGCCCTTCTCCAGGACGAAGCGGGTATAAGCCATGTTCGCTTCGGCCTCGGGCAGGGCCGCCATCTCGGCTTCGCTCAGGCCCCAACCGGCGCAGAAACTCACGTGCAGGCGCATCTCCGTATTCAGCAGCGCCTCCAGCGTCGCCGCGGCCTGGCGCATGTCCTCGAGATCCTCGCTCTTGTAGACGGCCAGCGCATAGGCCCGGCTGAAGTGGATCAGGAAGAGATAATCCTGCGCCAGGTAATGGCGGAAACAGGCCTTGGCCAGGCTGCCCTCGCCCAGCTGCCGGACGAAGTCGTGGGCGACGTAGGCCTCCCAGTCCTCGGGACAGGACGCCTTCAGCCGCGCAAAAAGGCTCGCCTCCGGGGCGAGGTCGGCGGCCGGCAGGCGGGACCTGGCCATCGGCCGATCGCGCCCGCTAATCGAACAGCATGTTGCGGATTTCACGCGGCAGGCTCACGGTGAGCCCGTCCAGCTGCTCGGTAATGATGATCTGGCAGCCGAGGCGCGAGGTCCGGGTCAGGCCGAAGGCGAGATCGAGCATGTCCTCCTCGTCTTCGGAGGCCTCCTCGAGCTTGTCGTACCAGCCGGACTCGACGATGACATGACAGGTCGAGCACGCGAGCGAGCCTTCGCAGGCCCCCTCGATGTCGATGTCGTGGAGGTGCGCGATCTCCATCACGGATAGGCCCAGCGGGGCGTCCACTTCCTTGCGGTTCCCGTCCTTGTCGACAAACACCATCTTCGGCATCACGCCAGGCCCCCGTTCTGCCCGGTCTGGCCGCTGGTATCCGGTGCGCGTGGGTGAACCGCTGTCAAGATTGCCCGTGATCTCGTGCTTGAATTTTTCGGGACCCCTGCCTGACGCCGCTGCCGCGTCATTCCGCGGCCCGGGTGCGGCCCTCGCGCAGGCGGGTCACCGCGGTGACGATCTCCTCGATGGCGGCATCGACCTCCGCTTCCGTGGTATAGCGGCCGAGGCCGATCCGGACGCTCGCCTGGGCCAGCTCGTCGCTTAAGCCCAGGGCGCGCAGGACGTAGGACGGCTCCACCGAGGCCGAGGTGCAGGCCGAGCCCGTGGATACCGAAATCTCCGGCATGGCCTCGATCAGGGCCGCGCCGTCGACGCCGGCGAAGCTGAAGTTCAGGTTTCCGGGGATGCGTTGGATTCGGTCGCCGTTGAGGTACACCTCGGGAAGGCGGGTCGTCACCGCCTCGAAGAGACGCCGGTTGAGCTTGGCGAGCCGCGCCGACTCCGCGGCCATCTCGTCGGCGGCGATCGCGCAGGCCGCGCCAAGACCGACACAGAGCGGCGCGGCGAGCGTGCCTGAACGCAGGCCCCGCTCCTGCCCGCCGCCGTCGATCAGCGGCTCGAGGCGGACCCGCGGGCGGCGCCGGACGTACAGCGCGCCGATGCCCATCGGCCCGTAGAGCTTGTGGCCGGAGATGCTCATCAGGTCGATCTTCATGGCCTCGACGTCGAGCGGGATCTTGCCGACCGCCTGGGCGGCATCGCTGTGGAAGAGGACCCCGCGCTCGCGGCACGACGCGCCGATTTCCTCGAGCGGCTGGATGACGCCGATCTCGTTGTTGACCGCCATGATGGACACAAGCGCCGTCTCCCCGGTGATCGCCCGCCCGAGTTCGGCCGGGTCGATCAGGCCATTGGCGCCGACCGGCACCATGGTGACGCGAATGCCCTCGGCCGCCAGGCGGCGGACGCTTTCCAGAACGCACTTGTGCTCGGTTGCGCAGGTCACGACATGCGGCTTGCGCGCCTTGTGAAAGCGGGCGGTGCCCTTGATCGCCAGGTTGTTCGATTCGGTGGCGCCCGAGGTGAAGACGATCTCGCGCGGCTCGGCGCCGACGAGGTCCGCGATCTCGGCGCGCGCCTTTTCCACCGCGGCCTCCGCGGCCCAGCCGTAGGCGTGATGGATGCTGTGCGGATTGCCGAACTTCTCCGTGAAATACGGCAGCATCGCCTCGACCACCCGCGGATCGCAGGGCGTGGTGGCCTGGTAGTCCAGGTAAATCGGCCCGGACCCCGGATCGGTGCCGGTTTCTACTGCCATGCCTGCGGCCTCCAGGTCATGCCGCCGGGCTCGCCGCCCGCGTCCCGGCCGCGCAGCGGTTATATAGCTCGCCCCAGGCCTCAAGGAAACGCTCGATGTCGGCCGCCTCGCTTCGCCAGCCCAGGCTGACGCGGATCGCCGTGCCGGCCTCGGCCTCGCCGGCGCCCATGGCGCGCAGCACATGCGACCGGGTCACCTTGCCCGAGGAACAGGCGGAGCCGGCGCTGACCGCGATGCCCGCCAGGTCGAGGCCCATCACCTGGGTCTCGGAGGACATTCCCGGGGTCGCGAAACAGCTCGTGTTAGGCAGGCGCGGCGCGGCCGGGCCGAACACCGTAACCGCCGGGGCCAGCGCGCGGAGCCGCGTCTCCAGATCGTCGCGCAAGTCCGCCAGCCGCCCGATCCGTTCCGGTTCCGCCGCGGCGATCCGGGCAGCGGCGGCGAAACCGACGATTCCGGCCACATTCTCGGTCCCGGCCCGGCGCCCGCGCTCCTGCCCGCCGCCCCGCAGGATCGGAGAAAGCTCGACGCCCTCGGCGACGATGAGCGCGCCTACGCCCTGCGGCCCGCCGATCTTGTGCGCCGACAGGCTGAGCAGGTCGACGCCTAAGCCCGCCATCTCGACCGGCATCTTCCCGGCCGCCTGCACGGCGTCGCAGTGAACGAGCGCGCCGAACTCCTTGGCCAGCAGGGCCACCTCGGACAGCGGCTGGATCACGCCGGTCTCGTTGTTGGCCAGCATGACCGAGATCAGCGCCGGCCGGGACTCCGCCGCCAGCATGGCGGCAAGCCCCGACAGGCTGATCACGCCGTCGCGCTTGAGCGGGATCAGCTCCGCCGAGGCGGCGGCGTGCAAGACCGAATCGTGCTCGCCGGCGGAGACCAGGATGCGCGCCCGCCCGGTCCCCCGAAGCGCCAGGTTGTTGGCTTCGGTGCCGCCGCTGGTGAAGATGACCCGTTCCGGCGGCGCGCCGACGAGCGCCGCGACCGCCTCGCGGGCGTCCTCGACGTGGCGCCGGACGAGCCGGCCGAATTGGTGGACCGAGGACGCGTTGCCGGTCCATTCCAGCGCCTCGGCGACCGCTTCCGCCGCCTCCGGCCGAATCGGCGCGGTCGCGTTGTAATCCATGTAGACGACCGGCCGCATGCGCTCCGTCCCGGCTCGGCGGAGCGGATCACTGGGCCGCGTAGGCCGGACCGCCGCCGTCGTCGTGCCGGATCGGCCCGCTGGTCCCGAGCACGCGGCGGCTGACCACGTCGGCGACCGTGATCGAACTCAGGTAAAGGTAGATCTGGTTGCCCAACTCCTCCCAGAGATCGTGGGTCGTGCAACGGCTCTTGTTGGCGCGGCAGCCGAAGGGTTGGCCGGGGGTGCAGCGGGTCGCCCGAATCGGCTCGTCGACGGCGAGGATGATGTCGGAAATCCGCGTCTCTTCCGACCCGTGGGCGAGCAAATAGCCGCCGCCCGGGCCGCGCACGCTCTTGACCAAGCCCCCGCGCCGCAGCTTGGAAAAGAGCTGCTCCAGATAGGACAGGGAAATTTCCTGACGTTCCGCGATATCGGCCAGCGAGACCGGCCTGTCTTCGCTGTGCATCGCCAGATCGACCAGCGCCATCACCGCGTAACGTCCCTTGGTACTGAGTTTCACGCCTGTCCTCCCATCTGATTTCCGCCGATCGCGCGACGCGCCCGCTGGTTACTTGCCCGGCGGCGAGCCCGTCGCCCCAGGCTCGTCCGCCGCGCCGCTATCCACCGTGCGGTCCTCGACCCCAAGGCCGGTGCGGTCGCTTTGCGGGTCCTGGCGTTCCTCGAGCCGGTTGACGCGGGCGCGCAAGGTTTGCACCTCGTCGAGCAGGCCGTCGATGGCCCGCGCCACCGGGTCCGGGATATCGCCGGTCGGCGTGCCATAGGCGACGAAGCGCGGCGCCTCCTCCTGCGCCGGCGTTTCACGCGGCGGCACCGCCCTGGCGGGAATGCCCACTACCGTGGCGCAACTGGGCACGTCCTTGGTGACCACGGCGTTGGCCCCGACGCGGGCGTTCTTGCCGACCGTGATCGGGCCCAGGATCTGGGCGCCGGAGCCGACGATGGCGCCGTCCTCCAGGGTCGGATGGCGCTTGGTGTTCCGCTGGCTGTCGCTGTCCACGCTCGGGGCCACCCCGCCCAGGGTCACGCCGTGATAAAGCGTGACGTCGTCGCCGATCTGGCTGGTCTCGCCGACCACCACGCCCATCCCGTGGTCGATGAAAAAGCGCTTTCCGATCACGGCGGCGGGGTGAATTTCGATGCCGGTCAAGAACCGGCTGAGTTGGGAGACCCAGCGGCCCAGCAAACGCCACCTGCGGCGCCACAACCCATGGGCCAGGCGATGGAACAGAAGGGCCTGGAATCCGGGATAACAGAGCACTACCTCTATGCGTGAGCGCGCCGCGGGATCGCGCAGCATCATGGCGTCGATTTCGTCCCGGATTGACTTGAACATGGTTTCGTCCGTCGTGCTATTCTCCGCCCCGCCTTGGCCCCGGAGACTCGGGCGCCAAAGGAAACGAAATCGGGCTTTGGGCGCAATAGCGTATAAGCCCGATATAGGTTATCTGACCATTTTGGTCAAGTATTCCGCCGCCAAGGCCGGGCCCATAAAAGCGGATTAAGCCGGCGCCCTCTTAAGGTTTTTGGCGATGCGGCGCACAAGACGGGCGATACGGGACAACCGGGTCCATGCCTGAGGTGATTTTCAACGGACCGGACGGCCGCCTGGAAGGCCGCTACCAACACAGCCGCAAGCCGAACCCGCCGATCGCCCTCATGCTGCATCCCCATCCGCAGCATGGCGGGACCATGAACAACAAAGTCGTGTATTCGCTTTACCGCGCCTTCGCGCGCCAGGGCTTTGCGGTCCTGCGCTTCAACTTCCGCGGCGTCGGGCGCTCGCAGGGCAGCTTCGACCGCGGCGAAGGGGAACTCGCGGACGCGGCATCCGCGCTCGACTGGCTACAGTCCTTCAACCAGAACGCCAGCGCCTGCTGGATTGGGGGTTTCTCCTTCGGCGCGTGGATCGGGATGCAACTGCTGATGCGCCGGCCGGAGATCAGTGGCTTCGTCTCGGTGGCGCCGCCGGCCAACGTATTCGACTTCACCTTCCTGGCGCCCTGCCCCTCGTCGGGACTGGTCATTCAGGGCGACAAGGACGAGGTCGTGCCGCCGACCTCGGTGGCAAGGCTGGTGGAGAAGCTGACCAGCCAACGCAACCTGGAAATCGAGTACCGGGTCATTCCGGGCGCCAACCACTTCTTCCACGACCGCTTGGACCAGCTGGACCAGCACCTGGAGGACTACCTGTCCAAGGTGCTCTCCCGCGACGCGGCGGCCGCCGCGACCCGCTGAAGCCGCAGCGGCTCTGGCGGGGCCCGGCCGCGCCCCAAGGCCCTGAATCATACCGCCGAGTCGTTGCAGGCATCTTCGTCGGCGCGGCGGCACGCGCGACCGCGCGCCGCGCCGCTGGCGCGAAAGCCAAGGGGCCGAATGGCCCCGCCCGGCGCTTGCGGGAACATAGGCGAGTCCATTCGCGGGCGCGCCGGTATCAGAGGTTCGTTGTCTTAGCTTGGCCATGAAGACAACGGCCTTGGAGGCAGCAACCTATTGGCGTTGTCAGACTTCGTGCCGCGAGATACGCCATCCAATTCTGCGCCCGACTTCGGGTTCAGGACTCTAGTCGCGCAGGATTGTCCGGCGGCCGCCGGGCGCCGCATGCCGCACGCCGCCCGTCATCGGACGCTTGACCCCGGTCGTGCTCGGCAACGACAGCGGCCGGCCGGCGAGCGAGCGCAGAGCCAAGTAGGCGAAGGCCTGCGCCTCCAGGGCGTCACCGTCCCAGCCGACCGCCTCGACCGGCGCCACCGGCGCCGCCAGCCGGTCCGCCAGCGCGGCCATCAGGGCGGAGTTGCGCCGGCCGCCGCCGGTCACCAGCCAACGCCTCGGCGGCTCGGGGAGATGAGTCACGGCCCTGGCCACCGCCGCCGCGGTAAAGGCGGTCAGCGTCGCCGCCCCGTCGGCCGGCGACAGCGGCTCCACCGGTGACGGGTCGAAGGCGTCGCGGTCCAGCGACTTGGGCGGAGGGCGCAGGAAATAAGGACCGGCCAGCAAAGCCTCAAGCGCCGCCCGGTCGACCCTCCCGGCGCGGGCCAGCGCGCCGTCCTGGTCCAGCGGCCGGCCGCTGTGGCGCGCGGCCCAGTCGTCGATGAGCGCGGTGCCGGGGCCGCTGTCGAAGGCGCGCACCCCGGCCTCTTCCGGTCCGGATTCCGTGCCGATCCAGGTGAGGTTCGCCACCCCGCCGACGTTCACGACCGCGAGCGGTTTTTCGAGGCCAGCGGCAAGGGCGGCATGATAGAGCGGCGCCAGCGGCGCGCCCTGCCCGCCCTGCGCCATATCCCGGCTGCGGAAGTCCGAGACCACGTCGATCCCGGTCTCGGCGGCGAGCAGCGCCCCGTCGCCGATCTGCAGGGTCCGGCCGGCCTCCGGCTCGTGCCGGACCGTGTGGCCGTGAAAGCCGATCACGGCCACCTCGGCCGGCCCGAGCCCGGCCCTGGCCAAAAGCGCCCTGACCGCCCGGGCGTGGCGCAGGGTCAGATCCCGCGTCAGATCCCGCGTCAGCTCCCGCTCGACCGCCTCCGGCCGCCCCGGGGCGCCCAATGCGCCACGCAGCCGGTCGCGGAAGGTGCCGTCGTAGGGGAAGGTCTCGCTCGCACCGGTCTCGACCCGGGCCAGGCCGTCACTGCGGATGAGCGCCGCATCGATGCCGTCGAGCGAGGTCCCGCTCATCAGGCCCAGGGCCCAGCGATCGGAAATGTCGATCATCAATCGGGACTCCCGCACGGGCGGTTTGTGAACCGGTGGCGATTGTGATAAATCCGCCCGGGCACGGCAAGCAACCGGTCCCGCCAACGCGCCGCGCCTAGATTAAGGTTTTTTTCAGAACCGCCTCCACGACCATGACTGCGCCCCGCTCGGACTTCCTGCGCGAACTCTGCCGCCGCGGCTTTGTGCACCAATGCACCGATCGGGAGGGACTCGACGACCGGGCATCGGCCGGCCCGATCACGGCCTACATCGGCTTCGACTGCACCGCGGACTCGCTTCACGTCGGTTCCCTGGTGCCCATCATGATGCTGCGCTGGCTGCAGAAGACGGGGCACAAGCCGATCGTGCTCATGGGCGGCGGCACGACCCGGGTCGGCGACCCTTCGGGCCGGGACGAAACCCGGCAACTGCTCACCGAGCCGGACATCGCCCGCAACATGGCGGGGATCAAAAAGATCTTCGCCCAGTTCCTGGGCTTCGGCGACGGTCCGACCGACGCGATCATGATCGACAACGCGGCGTGGCTGGACGGCCTCGATTACGTGACCTTCCTGCGCGACTACGGCCGCCACTTCTCGGTCAACCGGATGCTCGGCTTCGATTCGGTGAAGCTGCGCCTCGACCGCCGGCAGCCGCTCAGCTTCCTGGAATTCAACTACATGGTGCTCCAGGCTTACGACTTCCTGGAGCTGAACCGCCGCTACGGCTGTGTGCTGCAGATGGGCGGCTCCGACCAGTGGGGCAACATCGTGGGCGGCGTGGAACTGGCCCGCCGGGTCGACCAGACGGTGCTCTACGGCCTGACCAGCCCGCTCATCACTACCGCCTCGGGCGCCAAGATGGGCAAGACCGCCTCGGGGACCGTCTGGTTGAACGAGGAACGGCTAACCGCCTACGACTACTGGCAGTACTGGCGGAATGCCGAGGACGCCGACGTCGGGCGTTTCCTGCGCCTCTTCACCGAGCTGCCGGAGCAGGAGATCCGGCGCCTGGAGCAGCTCGAGGACGCGGAGATCAACGAGGCGAAGAAGATTTTGGCCGACGAGGCGACCAAGCTGTGCCGGGGCGCGGCCGCCGCCGGGACGGCCGCCGAGACCGCGCGCCGGACCTTCGAGGAAGGGGGGCTAGACGCCGGGCTGCCCACCGTGGAGGTGGCGCGCTCGGAGCTGGAAGCCGGCATCCCGGCCTACGACCTGCTGCGCCGTACGGGGCTCGCCGCGAGCAACGGCGCGGCGCGGCGCCTGATCAAAGGCGGCGGCGCGCGGATCAACGATACCGCCGTCGAGAGCGAGACACAGGCGGTGAACTTGAGCGATCTCAATGCCGAGGGCCTGATCAAGCTGTCCGCCGGCAAAAAACGACACGCCCTGGTGCGCGCCGTATAGCCCCCGGGCGGCTCAGCGGTCCTCCCGCTCCGGCAGGGCGCGCGGCCGATGCTCCGCCGAGCCGGCGTCGAAGACGCCGAAAAGACCGCGCAGAAAGCCCGGTGCCAGGGCGGAGAGCGGATTGACGCTGACCTCCGGGTCGTCCAGATCGCCGGTCATCCGGTAGGTGACGGCGACCAGTCCTTGGCCCTTGCCGCCGGTCAGCAGAAACCCGAGCACCGGAATGTCGCCCAGAATCCGGTTCACCGTGTAGGCCGGCACCACGGTTCCGCGGAGCTCGGCAGAGGATTCGCGGAAATTGAGCTCGCCCTTTCCGGTGAGCCCCAGCGCCGGCCCATAGGCGCGCATCAGGTCGGTACGCAGCACGCCGTCCCGGAGCGTGAACTCGCCGACCAGGCGCTTGAATTCGATGCCTTGGCCCTTCAGGCGATTGACGATTCCGGTGAACGAGGCGACCGTCAATAGCTTGGCCAGCGTCGGGGCCTCGATCAGGACGTAGTCGCGCGCCTCGATCCGGCCCTTGATCGGCCGGTCGGGCATCGGCCCGTCGCTTGCGCCCGTGATCTCCAGGCGACCGCCGTCGATCGTATCCAGGATGTCGAGGGCGCGCAGTACGGCGCCCATGTCGTCGGCGGTGACGCGCAAGTCCTGGCCGCCGTCCTTCGCGGGCCCAAAGTCGATCCGCAAGATCTTGTCCGCCACGCCGTCCCGTTGGGTCGCCGCAGCGGCGCCTCTGGCGGTCCAGAGATCGCGCGGCACCCGGCCCTCGAGTCCGATCCGCCGCCAACCGCGGCTGCCGCGGGTGAGTTCGAGGTCGACGTCCGCGAGAAACCGGCCCGGGCCGAAGTAGACCGCTTCGAGCCGCCGGGCCGAGAGGTTGAACGGCATGACCGTATCGTCTTCCGCCCCGGCCGCAACGTCGCCGTCCGCCGCGGAGTCCCCCGCGGCCTTGCCCGCGGAGCCGTCGGCAGTTTCGCTTTCGGCCTCGCCCTTGGTTGCGTCGCCGTTCAGGAACGGCGCGGCGTCGAGGACACCGCCACCGATTCGCACATCGAGGCCCTCGTCCCGCAAGCCGACCGCCACCCCGGTCAAGCTCGTGCCGTCGAAGGCCAACTCGTCGAACATCAGCGAGGCGATATTTCGTCCCGTGTCATCGAAGCGGCCCTTGCCCCGGGCCGACAACGTGTCGGCCGTAATGTCGATTTGGCTGAGCTCGACCGGCCGCTGGTCGCGTATCTCCAAGGCCAGGTGCGCCTCGCCTTCGATCCCGGGACGCTTCGCCCAGGACAGCGGCGCGATCGCGAGCGCGGCCTCCTGCAGGTTGACCGCGGCCTTCACCGTACCCCGGCCGCCGGGCTGCGCGGTGAACACGACCGAGGCGGAAACCGGACCTTCCAGATAAGGCGCCAAATCGAGGCCCAGATGCCTGCGCCCGGCATCGTCGATGCGGTCGACCCGGGCCTTCAGCCTCGTGCGGTACGGGGCCTCGTTCGAAAAGGCCTCGTGCCAGTCCATCTCGATCGGCACGTGGCCGAGCTCCAAGGGTCCGGTGACGTGCATGCCCTTCTTGTCCAAGGCAAGTGCGAGCGTGCCGTTGGCCGCGTCCCGGCCCAACAGGAAGTCCTGCACCGCCGCCTGCGCCATGTTGGCCTTTGCCGCGACCTCTATGTCGTCAAAAGTCAAATCAGCCGACAGAATCGAAAAGCGGAACTCGACGCGGGCCGCCATCTGGCCATCGGTTTTCGCCGGATCGATGCCGAGCCGCCGGACCAGGCCGAGACGCTCGTGGTCCAGCAGCTCGAGGCTGGCGCGCAACGGGCCGACCACGGCAAGGTCGATGGCCATGGAATCCTCGGAGGTCTCCAGGCCCGAGATCTCGACTCTGCTCGGCCGAACCCGCAGTTCGCCCAGCCGACCGTCTTCGGGAAGGAAAACCAGGCCGCCGCGGTCGAATGTCCCGGTCCCGCGGATCCCGGTGACCGGCGGCAGCGGTCGCAGGAAGTGCACCTCGAGGTCGCGATACTCCAGGGTGCCGTCCAGCCGCCGGACTTCGCTCGCCGCGAAATCGCCGTCCGGGACATGCAGCGCGGCCCACAGGACCGCCCGGTCGACCACGCCGCGGGCGATGTTCCTCCGCACCCACTGCCGGCTGTAGCCGCTCACGCCCAGCGGCCAGTAGCGCCCGAGGTCGCGCAGCGGGACGTTGCGCGCCTCAAGCTCCGCCTCGACCACCATGTCGCCGGTGAATCCCGCCGCCGCGCTGGTCAGCGATCCGACCGCCGATATCTCCGGGCCCGGGGCGTCCGGCGTGCCAAGGCTCAGCGACGCGGTCTCGAGGTCCACGCGGCGCTCCGGGCCGCTTAACCGGCCCTGCAACGTCAAGGCCCGGACCGGCAGCACCTCGGGAAGAAATTCGGGAACCGCCAGTTCGCCCGCTCCGCCGTTGACGTCGAAGCGCAGCCGGTCGAGCGCGCCGTTCACGGTGAGGGAGGCCGACACCGAGCCGTTGAGCGGCATGGTGAGACCGGCGAGCGCCGCCAAGCGCGGCGCCACGGACGCCAACGCCTCGGGATACAGCTCCGTGAAGCCGGCGGTCAGGTCGAGCACGCCGCTTGCCTTGTCGTAGAGGAACCCGGCGTCGAAGTTGGCCCGGGTCTCGCCCAGGTCGGCGTCGAGGTCCAGCTCGCCGGCGAGACCGACCGCGTCGCGGCGCAGCTCGATATTGGCCACCGGCGCCTCCCAGATGCGCGACAGCTTCCGGTCAATGACGAACACCCGGCCACCGACGATGCGCACGACCCTTAGAAAGGAAAGCGGCTCTTCGGCTGCCGGCTCGGACATCAGTTGTCTGAGCACCGTGGGCATCATGCCGGACAGATCGGCCTTGCTCGGTGCCGTCCGATCGCCGTTCCAGCCGGCGAAGGTGAACTGCCCGTCGGCGTCGCGCACCAGGGTCAAGCGCGCACCGACCACCTCCACCACAGTGGGGGCCACGGTTCCCTGTACCAATGCGCGCAGGCTGAGCCCGATCAAGACGTCGGGCAGCGATGCGACGGTGAATCCGTCCCGGTCGCGGATCTTTATGTCGCGGGCGTGCAGATCGATCGTCCGCCTCCAGTCCTCCCAGGTCAGTACGGTGGCGCCGATCTTCACGGTGAGCCCGCCGTCCGGGCCGGCCAGCGCGGCTTCGATCTCGGGGGTGAGGAAGTCGAGCTGCACCGGGCCGGTCGACAGGCGCCACAGCGCCATACCGATCAGCAACACCAGGACCGCAAGGACGCCGGTCACCAACTCAAGGGCAATGCGTGCGGTCCGGCGGATCATCGCGCTCGGTTGCTCCCGGGGCCGAACCCGCGCCCACGGCCGCCCTTGACCCGGGCGGCGCGCTTCCGCAGTGTGCCGCTAAATCGGGCGCGGCGGCATGTCGGAACTTTTCTTTCTGGACTCACCGGACAGTCTGCCGAAGATCGGCAACGCCGAACGCGCTGCGCGGGGCCTGGAGGACTGGGCGGAACGGCGCGCAAGGCTCGAGAATCCGGAGCATGCCCGATTTGCCCGCGCCTTGACCGATGACCCGGTCGGCCGCGCTCTGCTGGCAGCGGTCTTCGCCAACAGCCCCTTCCTGACCCATTGCCTGCTCTCCGATATTGGCTTCCTGGCCGAGCTTTTCACCCGCGGGCCCGAAGCCGTCCTAAGCGATGTCTTGAAGCGGCTCAAGGACGAACTTTCCGGGGAAGCGGATCGGGGCCGCCTGATGACCGGGCTGCGCGAGGTGCGGCGGCAAACCGCGCTGCTCGTCGGGCTGGCGGATATCGCCGGACATTGGCCGCTCGGACGGGTGACGGAGGCCCTCTCCGCCTTTGCCGATGCGGCCCTGTCGGCCGGTCTTCAGCATCTCCTCCGCGAGGCGGCGGAACGCGGCGAGCTCGCCCTTGCCGACCAGGACCGCCCGGAGCGCGACTGCGGATTCGTGGTCCTCGCCATGGGCAAGTTGGGGGCGCGCGAGCTCAACTACTCCTCGGATATCGACCTGATCGTCCTCTACGACCCGGACAAGGCCCGCTACCTGGGCCGCCGCGGCCCGCAAGACGGCTTCGTGCGCCTGACCCGGGATCTGGTGCGGCTGTTGGAGGAACGGACCGCAGACGGCTACGTCTTTCGGACCGACCTGCGCCTGCGGCCCGATCCCGGGGCGATGCCGCTGGCGCTGTCGATCATCGCCGGGCTGACCTATTACGAGAGCCTCGGTCAGAACTGGGAACGCGCCGCGATGATCAAGGCGCGGCCGGCCGCCGGCGACCTGGCAATGGGCGCCGAATTTCTCGCCGAACTCAGGCCCTTCATCTGGCGCAAGAACCTGGATTTCTGGGCGATCCAGGACATCCATTCGATCAAGCGCCAGATTCACGCCCACAAGGGCGGCGCCCGAATCACCGTGGAGGGCCACAACATCAAGCTCGGCCGCGGCGGCATCCGGGAGATCGAATTCTTCGCCCAGACCCAGCAGTTGATCTGGGGCGGTCGCGACCCGCGGCTGCGCTGCGCAAAGACGCTGGATGCGCTGGCCGCGCTGGCGGCGGTCGGCCGCATCGACCGTGCCGCGGCGGAGGGGTTGCGCCAGGCCTACGACTATCTGCGCCGCCTGGAGCACCGCCTTCAGATGGTCGACGATCAGCAGACCCAGAGCCTGCCGGCCGATCCGGCCGGCATCGCCCAGATCGCCGCCTTCATGGGCCATGACCGCAGCCAAACCTTCCGCGAGGAGCTGCTGGGCGAGCTGCGCCGGGTCGAGGATTACTACGCCGAACTGTTCGAGGAGGCGCCCTCGCTGTCGGCCACCGGCAACCTGGTGTTCACCGGCGGCGAGCCGGAGCCGGGCACGCTCGCGACCCTGGAGGCCATGGGCTTTCGGGACGGTGCCATGGTCTTCAACCGGGTGCGCGCCTGGCACCACGGCCGCTACCGCGCCACCCGCGCGACCCGTGCCCGCGAGCTTCTGACCGAACTCATGCCGACTCTGCTGCAAGCCTTGGCGAAAACCACCCTCCCGGACCAGGCGCTGGCCAAGTTCGACGAGTTCCTGGACGGTCTGCCGGCCGGGGTGCCGCTCTTCTCGATGCTCTACGCCAATCCCCCGCTGCTCGACATGCTGGCCGAGATCTTGGGCGGTGCGCCGGCGCTGGCCGACCACCTGAGCCGCAACGCGGGATTGCTCGAGGCCGTGCTGTCGCCGGGGTTCTTCGAGCCGATCCCCAACCGGCAGACGCTGGCCCGAGAGCTGAGCGATTCGCTCGCCCAGGCGCGCGACTTTCAGGACGTCCTCGACCTGTCCCGGCGCTGGGCCAACGACCGCAGGTTCCAGGCCGGCCTCCACATCCTGCGCCACATGAGCGACGTCGACGAGTCCGGCCGGGCGTTGAGCGACATCGCGGACACGGTGCTGCGCGGCCTCAATGAGCCCGTGTTGGCGGAACTCGAGCGTAGCCACGGCCGGATCGCCGGCCCGGGCCTCGCCGTGCTCGCCATGGGCAAGCTGGGCGCCCGGGAGATGACGGTCGCCTCCGACCTCGACCTGATCTTCATCTACGAGACCGCGGCGGAAGAATCGGACGGCCCGAAACCCCTGCCCGCCAGCCAATACTTCGCCAGGTTCGCCCAGCGCTTCATCAACGCGCTCTCCGCGCTCACCCCGGAGGGCCAGCTCTATGCGATCGATATGCGCCTGCGCCCCTCGGGCCAGGCCGGACCAATCGCCACCACGCTCGCCGGCTTTCGCCAGTATCACGAGCGGGAGGCCTGGACCTGGGAGCACATGGCGCTGACCCGCGCACGCGCCGTGGCCGGCGATCCGGAGCTCGGCGGGCGGATCGAGGCGGTAATCCGGGAGGTCCTCTGCGCGCCGCGCGATCCTGACACGCTCTTGACGGATGTCGCCGATATGCGCGCCCGCATCGAGCGCGAGCATCCCGCCAAGAGCATCTGGAACGTCAGGTACCTGCGCGGCGGCCTGACCGACCTGGAGTTCCTGGCCCAGTACCTGCTGCTGCGCCACGCCCGGGCCCACCCGGAACTGCTGGACAGTTCGACCCAGGCGATCTTTGCCAAGCTGGCCAAGGCGCGACTTCTGGGCGCCGCGCTGGCTCAGCGCCTGATCGAGGCCACCCGGCTGGTGCGTCAGGTGCAGGGGATGCTGCGGCTGATCGCCGGCCCCGAATTCGACGCCGACAACGGGACCGAAGCGCTGCAGGCCTCGCTCGCCCGCGCCGCCGGCATGCCCGACTTCGCGACCCTCAGGGCCAGCTTGATCTCGACCGCGCAGGTGGTCTTCGAGGTCTTCATCGAGATGATCGAGGAGCCGGCCAAGGCGGCCGCGCCGCGCCTTAAGGGTGCCGACGCGGAACAGAAGGAGGCCGGGACATGAGCGGTGCAGGCTGGACTCGAGGCAGGCGATCCTACGGAGAATCACAAGGTCCGAGTCTTCCAAGGTCACCCCGTCCGCCTCTTTGGCGCTTCGGCCGGGAGTCGCCGGCAGTGGGCGGTTATGCCGGATGGTATGCCCGCGTACTCACGAGCAAGCCGACGTGCGTCCCGGGGCTCCGTCGGCACTTCTCACCGGGGTTGACCCTGCGACGCTTGGCAAGGACCGGAGACCGCAGCCGGCCCGCTTCTCGCGACGCACCCCTCGCTCCGATGCGCCATTGATCCGGGAACCGGCGCCCGGCGCTTTAAGCCGGGCCCGGCCCGGCCCCCAGTTTATGGGCCAGCGACGCTTCGAGAAATGCGTCGATATCGCCGTCGAGCACGGCCTGGGCGTTGCCTTTCTCCACACCGGTCCTCAGATCCTTGACCATCTGATAGGGCTGCAGCACGTAGGATCGGATCTGGTGGCCCCAAGCGATGTCGGACTTGGCCTCCGCGGCGGCCTGGGCCGCCGCCTCGCGCCGGCGCAGTTCGGACTCATAGAGACGGGCGCGCAGCATCTTCATCGCCTGGGCGCGGTTCTTGTGTTGCGAGCGGTCGTTTTGGCACTGCACGACGATGCCGCTCGGCAGGTGGGTCATGCGCACGGCGCTGTCGGTCTTGTTCACGTGTTGGCCGCCGGCCCCGGAGGCGCGGTAGGTGTCGACACGCAGGTCCTTGTCCTCGATCTCGATCTCGATGCTATCGTCGACCACCGGATAGACCCAGACGCTGGCAAAGCTGGTGTGGCGGCGCGCTTGGGAATCGAAGGGCGAGATGCGCACCAGGCGATGCACGCCGGACTCGGTCTTCAGCCAGCCATAGGCATTGTGCCCCTTGATCCGCAGGGTGGCCGACTTGATGCCGGCTTCCTCGCCGGGACTTTCCTCCAGCCACTCGACCTGGTAGCCGCGCGCCTCGGCCCAGCGCAGGTACATGCGGGCGAGCATCTCGGCCCAGTCCTGCGCCTCGGTGCCGCCGGCGCCGGCATTGACCTCGAGGTAGCAGTCATTGCGGTCCGCCTCGCCGGCAAGCAAACTGGTCAGCTGCCGCTTGGCGACGGCGTCCCGGAGCTTCAAGAGCTCGGCCTCGGCCTCGGCCACGCTCGCTTCGTCGTCCTCGGCCTCGCCGAGTTCGATCAGCGTCAGCCCGTCTTCGAGGCCCTGCTCGAAATCCCGATAGGTGGCGATCGACTGGTCGAGCCGCGTGCGCTCGCGCATCACCCTCTGGGCGTTCTCCGGATCGTCCCAAAGATGGGGATCCTCGACCCGGCGGTTCAGCTCCTCCAAGCGTTTGACCGCCCCATCCAGATCAAAGGTGCCTCCTCAGCAGGGCCAACGACTGGCGAATGTCGTTGACCACCGCTTCGATCTCAGCGCGCATCGCACCCTCTCCGGCCGGTATCCCGGTACCAAGGTGTGTCTGACTGCGCGGAGGTTTTACGCGGTCGGGGTGCGTTAGTACAGCCCGCCGGTGCCGACCGAGAGTTCATCGCCGAAGGGATTGTAGCCGCCGTCGACCACCGCCTGCGCCCCGCTGGGCACGGTGCCGGGCTTGAAGGCCTCGAGAATCACCTGCTTGTCGCCCGGCCGGGCGACCTGGCCGGTCTCGATGTTGAGGCGGACCAACCGGATGCCTGGCGGGATCCGGAAGGGGATCGCGGGCTGGCCTTTCAGCGCCCCGGCCATGAAGTCGCGGAAGATCGGCGCGGCGACCGAGGATCCGGTCTCCTTGGGGCCAAGCGTCCTCGGCTCGTCGAAACCGACAAAGACGCCGACCGCGAGGTCGGGCGAGAAGCCCAGGAACCAGGTATCCAGGTTGTGGTTCGTGGTCCCGGTTTTGCCGGCGAGCGGCTTGCCGACCGCCCGGACCCGCCGGCCGGTGCCGCGTTGGACCACGCCCTGGAGCATGGACACCACCTGATAGGCGCTGCCCGGATCGGCGACCTGCCGGCGTTCGTCGGGCAGCTCGGGCATCTCCTGGCCCGACCACGCCTCCGCGCGGCAGGCCTCGCAGGTCCTCAAGTCATGGCGGTACACGGTCCGGCCGTTGCGGTCCTGGACCCGGTCGATCAACGTCGGCTCGACCTGCTTGCCGCCGTTGACCAGCACGGCGTAGCCGGCGGTCAGCCGCAGCAAGGTCGTCTCGCCGGCGCCGAGCGCCATCGACAAGATGGCCGGCATGTCGTCGACGATCCCCAAGCGCGTTGCGTATTCGATGATCTTTTCCATTCCGATGGCCTGGGCCAGACGCACCGTCATCAGATTGCGCGACTTCTCGATGCCGATGCGCATCGGCGTCGGGCCATAGAACCTGCGCGTGTAGTTGGCCGGCTTCCATTTGCCCAGGCCCGGCCCTTGATCGATCACGAAGGGCGCGTCCAGGACAATGGTGGCCGGCGTGAAGCCGCTGTCCAGCGCCGCCAGATAGACGAAGGGCTTGAAGGCGGAGCCCGGCTGCCGCATCGCCTGGGTGACCCGGTTGAACTCGCTGCGCTCGAAGGAGAAGCCGCCGCTCATGGCGAGCACCCGGCCGGTATGCGGGTCCATAGCGACCAACCCGCCGTCGATGTCCGGAATCTGGCGCAGCCCGTAAGCGCCGGCCGGATAGCCCTTGCCCTCGGCGTCGGCCTCGACCGGCTCGACCAGGACCACGTCGCCCGGATCGAGCACGTCCGCCGGCTTCTTCGGCCTGGGCCCGACCTGTTGGTCCTCGAGCCAGGGCCGCGCCCAGGCGAGCTCGGCCATCGGAATCAAACCGCCGGACCCGTCGAGGAAACCGATCTCGGCCTTCCGGCCGTCCAGGGCCAGGACGACCGCCAGGCGCCACCGCCCGGCGCCGGCCGGCGGCGCGACCAGCGCAAGCCCGTCGCGCCAGTGACCGACCGTCAAATCCAGCTTCGCCACCGGCCCGCGCCAGCCGTGCCGACGGTCGTAGGTAATCAGCCCCTGCCGCAAGACCCGCTCGGCCAGCTTCTGAAGCCCGGGATCCAGCGTGGTGCGCACGGACAGCCCGCCTTCGTAAAGATTCGAATCCCCATAGAGGCGCGCCAGTTCGCGCCGGACCTCCTCGACGAAGTAGTCGGCCTGGACGATCTCGGTCGGGTCCCTGCGGCGCACCTGGAGCGGCTCGATCCAGGCCTCCTCCGCCTCGGCGAAGCTGATCCGGCCGTCCTCCAGCAGTCGTCCGATCACCCAGTTGCGCCGGGCCAGCGCCGCGTCGTGCCGTTTGATCGGATGGTAGTTGTTGGGCCCCTTGGGCAAGGCCGCGAGGAATGCCGCTTCGGCAATGGTCAGCTCGTTGAGCGACTTGTTGAAGTAGTTGAGCGCCGCCGCGGTCACGCCGTAGGATCCGAAACCCAGGTAGATCTCATTCAAGTACAGATCGAGGATCCTGTCCTTGGTAAAAGCGTGCTCGATGCGGAATGCCAGAATGGCCTCCTTGATCTTACGGTCGATCGACAACTCGTTGCTCAGCAGGAAATTCTTGGCGACCTGCTGGGTGATCGTCGAGGCGCCAACCGGGCGCCGGTCGGTCCCGATATTCGCCAGATTGGTCACAATCGCGCGCGCCACCGAAAGGAAATCGACGCCCGGGTGGTCGTAGAAGTTCTTGTCCTCGGCGGCCAGGAAGGCATTGATCACCCGCCGGGGGATCGCCGGGATCGGCACGTAGACACGCTTTTCCGTGGCGTATTCGGCGAGCAGCCGGCCGTCGCCGGCGTGCACCCGGGTCACCGTCGGCGGCTCGTAATCGGCGAGCTGCCGGTAGGCCGGCAGGTCCCGGCCATATTCGTAGAACACGTAAAGAACGCCCGCGCCGCCGAGCAATGCGAGGAACAGGACAACACCCACCAAGGATGCGAGGACTCTCAGCTTTTCCTCCGTTCGGGTCGGCTGCGCCCGGTTTCCCACGGCCCCGGGCCTGCCGGAGCGCGCGCAACCATAGCTTCGGAATGGTTACCTTTCGGTAATCATGGCTTCGGCAAAGTTAACCAGCGCCCCGCCGAGCCGCGCTTGGAGTACCCCAAGAATGTGGCGGCCTTATGATCGATTCAAGTTTTCCTGCCACTCGAAATACGCCTTGACCGCCTCGACGATGGCGGAGGTGACCTTGGCGCGGTGCGCGGCCGAGCGCAGAAGGCGTTCCTCGGTGCGGTTCGACAGGTAGCCGATCTCGACCAGGACCGAAGGCACGGTCGGCGACTTCAGCACCGCAAAACCGGCGAAACGGTGTGTGTTTGCCAGAAGCCGCGTCACCTTGCCGGCCTCTTCGACGAGCATGTTGGCGAACTGCTTGGACAGGTTCATGGTCTCGCGCTGGGCCAGGTCGATCAGGATCATGCTCACCACCTCGGTCTGATCGCTGAGGTCGATTCCGGCGATGACGTCGGCCTTGTTTTCCCTTGCGGCGAGTGCCCCGGCCTCGGCATCGGAGGCCTTCTCCGACAGGGTGTAGACCGATACGCCGCGAACCTTTCGCGACTTGTGGTTGTTGGCGTGCAGCGAGACGAAGAGATCGCCGTCCATCCGCTCGGCCAGCGCCATACGGTCCCGCAGACGAATGAAGATGTCCTTCTCCCGCGTCAGGACGACGCGGTACCGGCCGACCGTCTCGAGCCGGCGTTTGAGGTCCCGGGCATAGGTCAGGGCAATCGCCTTCTCGTCCACCCCGGAAATGCTCCGGGCGCCGGGATCGACCCCGCCGTGGCCCGGATCGATCACGATGGTCGGGCGTTGATCCGCCTTCGGTCGCGGCGGGACGAAAACCGTCCGCACCGGTTCCAACGGCGTCTTGGATGTGATCGGCGCGCCGCGCGCCGATTCGAAGAACGCCTCGCGGCTCACCGGCACGATGTCGAGCACCAAGCGATTCGCATGGCCGTCCTGCGGCGCCATCACGAAGACGTTTTGCACCTCGACCGGCGATTTCGCGTCGAGCACGACGCGGCTGGTGCCCGGGGCAAACAGGCCGAATCGCATGGCGGCGATCAGGCCGCTACCGCCGGGCAGCGCCTCCGCCGGTGGCTTCCAGTCAAGCTCCGGCAAATCGATCACGACGCGGAAGGGATCGGGCAGGGTGAAGATGCGGTAGCGCGGCTCCTCCGAGAGTTCCATGACGAATCGCGTCTTGTCCGGATGTTCGCCGATGCGCACGGCGACGACGCTCGGCTGGGCGAGCGCCGCCGCAGTCGCGCTGAACAAACCGATCAGGACAAGAAGTGCGCGCATCATCGAGCGGAGCACAGGCAGATATAGTGAGGAGTTTTCAAAATCCTACTAGATATACTTAATCCCGCCGCTGACAACCAAGGAAAATCGATGCGGGCCAAAAAAAATCGCTTGGCCCTGTCGCCATAAGCCGGGTTGGGACCTCGCTTCAATGCCGTGTCGCGACGGACGTGGCGGTCGTCGCGTTTGCAGAATCGTTGCGCCGCCCGGACTGCGGGCAATTCCATTGTGGAACCATAGGGAACGTCCTGTTAGTCTAGCGTCGTTATCTCTCTGCGCTGCCCGACCCGTCAACAAGACAGGCCGGGCGGCGGAGCGACTGGCTGCCTGGTTTCCTCCTCGAGGAGCGGGCAGACAATCCGAGGATGTTGTGCGGCGAACCGCTGCTTGATATTCTCTGGCCGGGCTCACTTTCCAGTAGAGTTGGGCCCGCCACCTGTTTCACCGCCGGACCACGCGCTGCCGCGCTTGGCCGGCTTCTGAGTGTTCATGGCGCCCGATGGCGCCCCGACACCTAGGATTGAATGAACGCTCGGGCGATGACGACACCAATGTCTCAGACCTTCGCGCCGCAACCCGCCCTGCGGGCGGGTATCGCCGGACGCGTGCTGGAGTTACCCATTTATGGCAAAGCGTATGTTGATCGACGCCACCCACCCGGAAGAGACGCGGGTGGTGGTTCACAGTGGCAATCGTCTCGAAGAATTCGATTACGAGAGCACATCGAAGAAGCAGCTTAAAGGCAACATTTACCTCGCAAAGATCACGCGGGTCGAACCCTCCCTTCAAGCGGCCTTCGTCGACTACGGCGGAAACCGGCACGGTTTTCTGCCGTTCAGTGAGATTCATCCCGACTATTATCGGATCCCGGTCGCCGACCGCGAGGCGCTGCTCGAAGAGGAGGCCACGCTCAAAGGCGGTCCGGTCGGGGACGAAGACGAAAACGGGTTCGCCGAGGACGGCGCCGGAGAGGAGTTCGATGCCGCGCCAGCGGCCGAAGACCTCGATGCCGCGCCGGCGGCCGAAGACCTCGATGCCGCGCCGGCGGCCGAAGACCTCGATGCCGCGCCGGGGGCCGAAGACCTCGATGCCGAGGCCGACGAAGCCGAGGACGAAGACGAGGACGCGGAGGTCGACGGCGACGTCGAGGAGGTCCCGGTGGAGACCGGCGTGGATACGCTCGACGGCGACGAGGTCGACCAAGCCGCGCGCGGGCGCGCCAGGTTCCTCCGCAAATACAAGATCCAGGAGGTCATCAAGCGACGCCAGGTGATCCTGGTCCAGGTGACCAAGGAGGAGCGCGGCTCCAAGGGCGCGGCGCTGACCACCTATCTCTCGCTTGCCGGCCGCTATTGTGTGCTGATGCCGAACACCGGCAAGGGCGGCGGGATCAGCCGCAAAATCAGCAACCCCGCCGACCGGCGGCGCCTGAAACGGGTGATCGCAGATCTCCGGATCCCGGAAGGCGTCGCGGTCATCGTGCGCACCGCGGGCAGCCAGCGCACCAAGGCCGAGATACGCCGCGACTACGAATACCTGCTCAGGCTGTGGGGTGAAATCCGCGATACCACGCTGGCCGCGCGGGCCCCGTGCGTCATTTACGAGGAAGCCAGCCTGATCAAGCGCGCGATGCGCGACCTCTACACCAGCGACATGGACGAGATCCTGGTCGACGGCGAGGACAGTTACAAGGCCGCCAAGGCCTTCATGAAATCGCTCATGCCGAGCCACGCCAAGAAGGTGCAGCTCTACAGGGACCCGACCATGCCGCTGTTCTACCGCCATCAGGTGGAAGGCCAGATCGACGCCATGCACAACCCGATCGTGCAGTTGAAGTCGGGCGGTTACGTCGTGATCAACCTGACCGAGGCGCTGGTCGCCATCGACGTCAACTCGGGTCGGGCGACGCGGGAGCGGCACATCGAGGAAACCGCGTACAAGACCAACCTGGAGGCCGCCGAGGAGATCGCCCGGCAGCTCAGACTGCGGGATCTCGCCGGGCTCATCGTCATCGACTTCATCGACATGGAGGAGCCGCGCCACGTCCGCGACGTCGAGCGCAAGTTGAAAGAGGCGATGCGCCACGACCGGGCCCGGATTCAGCTCGGGCGCATCAGCCCCTTCGGGCTGCTGGAGATGTCGCGCCAGCGCTTGAGGCCCAGCCTGTTCGAGAGCTCCACCGTGGTCTGCCCGCACTGCAACGCAAGCGGCTACGTGCGCACCACGGAATCGACCGCGCTGCACATCCTGCGCGGGCTGGAAGAGGAAGGCATCCGGCGCGGCGGCGGCACGCTCGCCGTCACGGTGCCGAGTCCGGTCGCGTTGCACATCCTCAACCAGATGCGCGGCCGACTGGTCGAAATCGAGCAACGCTACGGCTTCGAGGTTCGGATCGAAACCGACGACGGCCTGCTCCCGCCGGACTACGTTCTCAAGCGGCTGAGCCCGGGGGCGCCGGCGGCCGAGGAGATCGAGCCGGGGGCGGTCGAGGGCGAGAAAGCCGAGCGCAAGCGCGGTCGAGGCCGGCGCCGTCGCAGGACGGACGAACGGCCGCCGGCGGCAGAAGAGGCGACCGAGGCCGTTCCGGAGGACGAGCCCGTCTCGGCAGTGGCGGCCGCCGGC
>JBHIDD010000002.1:0-28383 GCA_046759925.1 Kiloniellaceae bacterium | reverse complement strand
CCCGGAAGCGGGCGAGATCGATCCTGGGATACCTGATCGTCAGTCACCTCTAAGAATTGAGCGTTTCTCGGAAACTCTTTATCCGCATTACGTCGAGCGGTACAAAGGTTTGCCTCCCCACGATTAACGTTTCTCGCTTTGCATCCGAGGCGTTTTCAGACAACCATAATGACGCGGACTCGTTTCACATCGCCCGACGTGCTCTGGGTCTGCGACGATTCATTCGCCGGTCTCGGAGTTCCGCCCAAGCGCTACGTATTCTTGCAACCGTCCCCTTTCCAAAACCTAAGCCTTCTTCCAACAAGACTTTGTCCGTATAATCAAGTGCACTCTTTAGCTTGCCCACCCTAAGCAACGTATCGATCTTTTCGATGTCGAGTTCCGCCGCACGTTCATAGGGTATAGGCAGCTGTTCCGCCTCTCCGGGCTCCAATTCCAGCACTCCGCCGCCATAGCTACGGCCGCACACTTCCGCCCACGCAAATGTCATTGAATTGATGGACGCGGCGCACAGCAAATCTACGTCGACCCCTGGATTCACTCTGACACGATGAATAGTGTCGGTAGAACTAGCGAGCGCTCTGTTGCAAACTAACATTGGCGCATTGTGAATTTGTCTGAAAAGAAAGGCGTCTGGTATATATACCGAAGGTACATCATACCAACGAGGACGAATTCTACATTTGTATCCCTGATTTATTGTTCTTTCCTCCCCTAACGCTATATATTCCAAAAGTTCTTTCGAAAACGTCTCTCGGTCAATCCCAGACAAATTTATGAGTCTGGATGCATGTTTCTCTGAGTATTCCTCAAAATCCTTTGCAGTGAAAGAAATTGACTTGAGTGCCGACGTTCGACCCACAACTGGAACCACATAGCCATTAACCCTCAGCTGCTCCGCCTTACGTGCTTGAATGACGAAGAAGCTATTGCGACCGGTTACCACACCTACGTCAACTTGCGCCAAATCTCCTAAACGCATCTCGATCCCCGACCGCTCCGCTTCATCTAAGGCTTTGAATGCCTTGGCGGATAGGAATAACGCCGTCCACTTCAGACCTTTTCGGTTGTGCTTGCTCGGCAAATGCGCGACTGCCTGATCTAAGTTTTTGACTTGCAAGAGCTCATAACCATCTTTGTATTGCAACGTATGGATATTAGATGGTTCGCCCATCCTTGCTCGTTTTCCTTCTGCAAGTAAGAGTACGACCTCCTGTTGGATTTGCGGAAAGACTAGTTGATCAAATCCAATCAAGACAATGTGTTCGAAAATGCACGCAAGCTTCTCCCTAAGTTCGCCAGCATAATGAACTTGCAATAACTCTGCAGGTAACACAAACGCCAGTCTCCCGCCCGGCCTCAAGAGCTCGACACTCAACTGCACAAAGGCAGCCCACGCGTTAGCCAGCTTAGTAGGGTGATAATCAGCCGCGCGAAGATGTTTGAATGCTATTTCCCTGCTCTCGTCATCAAAATACTGAAAGCGGATGAACGGAGGATTCCCAATAACGACATCAAACCTCTCCTCATTAGCGAGTCGACCATAAATTCGGAAGAAGTCGCTGCAATACCAGGAAATGTATTCTGTAACATCACGATACTTGCTAGTCCGCTGTTTGGCTATGGCAATTTCGCTCCTGTCTATTTCTATGGCGGAAATAGAGGAAGAAACAGTTCGAGATCTATTAGTGATATCGGCCAGTCTTTTTAGTGTTGCTTCGATAAAATTACCATCGCCACAGCTAGGCTCGAGAATTCGTTCACTTCCATCTCGAATGGCCCAAGCAACAAGGTAATCTGCGAGGACAGCAGGGGTATAGTACCCTCCCCTAAGCTTCTGTGCCGATGCTGGAACCTTATTCGTGGGAAAGAATTTCATGCTCTGCTATTCCTCGGTTGCTCCCGCCAAATTTTTGTTCGTTGGTTCTTCCACAAGGTCAACATGGCCGGAGATTGGCCGTACCACCTGCAACGACCGGCACCTCTAAACGCCAGCCTGAAAAAAATAATCAATCGCTACCCCGGTTCGTCGCTGGCTCCGGTACCAGCACCCATTTCCGCAGTGCGATCCCGGATTAATTCCGCCATGTCATTACATCAACCATTCTACGTCATACAGGAAATTAGCGGATCTTGCCACATCGCCAGTATCAGCCACAACATCTGGTAGCGATCAAAACCGGTATAAATTTAGCGGCAATGCAGGAACATATCAAGAACATTTTAGCGCGTCACGTGGGTTACTTGTGCGCCTTGCGATAAGTGCGACCGAGAGCGAGACCGAACGAGGGCCACATCGAACCGCGCAGCACTGATGCAGGCCCCCTTGCCAGCCGTCGCGCCCCGGCTTGTCTGGCGCGCGGGGCGCGGTTATCTTCGCGCCGCTTTTGTAAAAGCCGTTCGCCAGCAAGGGAGAACCGACATGGCCGGAGAAATCGACGCGAGGCTTGCCGAACTGGGGATCGAAATCCCCGAACCCGCCGCCCCCGTCGCCAACTACGTCGGCTACGTGAAAAGCGGCAACCTGGTCTTCGTCGCCGGTCAGGGCCCGCTCGAGGGCGGCCAGTTCAAGTACCTGGGCAAAGTAGGCGCCGAGATTTCGCTCGACGAGGGCCGCGCCGCGGCCCGGCTCTGCGCCATCAACCTCATCGCACAACTCAAGGCCGCCTGCGGCGGCGATCTGGACCGCGTGACGCGAATCGTCAAATTGGGCGGCTTCGTCAACTCGGCGCCGGACTTCACCGACCAGCCGAAGGTGATCAACGGCGCCTCGGACCTGATGGTCGAGGTCTTCGGCGACAAGGGCCGGCATGCCCGCACGGCGGTCTCCGCCGGGGCGCTGCCGCTGGGGATTTCTGTCGAGGTCGACGCGGTGGCCGAAATTGCGTAGATACCGTGCAACCGGCCAAGGACCCGCACGGCGGGCCGGTTGCGGTTTGTTAACCGGCCCGGGGGCCCAATAGGGGCAATGACGGAACCGCTTGCCAAGCCGCCGAAAGAGGCGGCCGAGTTCCTCGCCGAACACCCCGAGACGGAGACGGTCGATGCGGTCTTCGCCGACCTCTCCGGGGTGGTGCGCGGCAAGCGCTACCCGATCGCGCTGCTCACCAAATTGCTCGACCAAGGGGTGGCCTTCCCCGGCTCGGTCTTCCTGCTGGATACCATCGGCCAGAGTCACGATCCGGCGGGCCGGGGCTTTTCCGACGGCGATCCGGACAGCGTGGCCAAGGTCGTCCCGGGCACGCTCAAGCCCGTGCCCTGGGCCGCGCGGCCGCGCTGCCAAGTCATGATCACGCTGGAAAACCCCGAGGGCGGCCCCTACCCCTTCGAACCGCGCAACGTGCTGGCCTCGGTGGCCGCGCGGATCCGGCAACTTGACCTGCGGCCGGTGGTCGCCTTCGAGTTGGAATTCTACCTGATCGACCGCGAACGCGCCGAGGACGGCGCGCCGCAGCCGCCGGTCTCGCCCCTGACGGGCGAGCGCATCAGGGGAACGCAGGTTTACGGCATGGCCGAGGTCGACGCCTACGGCGACCTACTCGACGACATCTCCAAGGCCTGCGCGGCGCAGGATATTCCGACCGGCGCGATCAGCGCCGAGTACGCGCCCGGCCAATTCGAGATCAACTTGCAGCACGTCGACGACCCGATGCGCGCCGCCGACCACTGCGTCATGTTCAAGCGCGCGATCAAGGGGGTCGTGCAGCGCTACGGACTGCAGGCCAGTTTCATGGCCAAGCCGTATCTCACGGAGGCCGGCAGCGGCATGCACCTGCACCTGAGCCTGCTCGATAAGACCGGCCGCAACGTGTTCGACGGCGGTGAAAAGCTGGCCAGCCGGACGCTGGACCAGGCGATCGGCGGGATTCTCGACATCATGCCGGAGTCGATGGCCTTCCTGGCGCCCAACGTGAATTCCTTCCGCCGCTACGCGCCCAACATCTTCGTGCCGATCCGCCGATGCTGGGGCTTCGAGAACCGCTCGGCGGCGCTGCGGATCCCCCTGGGGGCCGGCGCGGCCCGGCGCATCGAGCACCGCATCGCCGGGGCCGACGCCAACCCCTACCTGGTGCTCGCGACCGCGCTTGCGGGTATCCACCATGGAATCACCAACGAGATCGCGGCCCCGCCGGCCTTCGAGGGCAACGCCGGCTACGCCTTCGACCCGGAGCTGCCCTTCCGGCCGCGCCGGGCGCTCGAGCGGCTGCAGGACTCCGAGGTCTTGGCGGCCTATTTCGGGCCCGAGTATCTCCGCGCCTATGCCGCCTGCAAGGCCGCCGAGCTCGACAAGTTCGAGGACCACATCGGCGCCCGCGAGTACGACTGGTACCTCCAGAGCGAGTAGGCGCTAATCGTCCCGCTCCGGCCCGGTCCAGGGTTTGAGGCGCGGAAACCAGCGCGGCACGTGGCGCCGATAGCGGCGGTAACCCTCGCCGAAGCGCCGTTCCAGGCGGGGCTCCTCCCAGAGCGGAATGTAGATCGCGTTGGCGAGCAGGAAGATGCCCGCCCAGGCGAGCAGCGCCAGGGACTTAAAGAGCAGCGCCTCGCCGAAAAGAACCGCGGCCACGCCGCTGATCATCGGGTTGCGCAGGTGCCGGTAGATGCCGACCACGACGAGCTTCCGCGGCGGGTCCCAGGGCGCCGGGGTTCCGTCGCCATGGCGCGAAAACAGGCCCACGGTCCGCACCATCAGGGTCAGCCCGCCGGCGATCGGCAGGCACGCGGCCCAGAACCGGAACGCCGTCACCGGGGCCAGGTCCCAGGAATAGCCGGCAGGTCCGGTCAGCCAGAGGATGACTCCCGGAATCACGACCAGGGCATTCCCCGGCAACAGCAGAACGGCCCATAGCATGGCCTTGTTCATCCTGGCGCCTTCCCGGCCGCTTGACCCGCCGCCGACGTCACCGCCGCGCGGATCCCAGAGGTCCGGCGCGGAGCGGCCGTGCTCGCCGGCGCGTCCGACGTTAACAAAAATTTATCTATTGCAGTGCAACAAACCTGTCGCGTTTTGGTAAATGGGCCGTTAAAATGCCGGACATGAGCAACGCCGACAAAAATTCCAAGCCCGAACCCGAGCGCCAGTACGAAGCGAAGACTCGGCTCTGCCTGAAGTGTCGCGAGGAATTCCTGAGCGAGTGGCCCGGGGAGCGCATCTGCCGGTCCTGCAAGAGTTCCAGTGCCTGGCGCGAGGGTGTCGCCGCCTGACCCGACAGATAGGACGTCCGGCCCGGCCCGTCCTTGACGCGCGCCGGATTCGCCTCGGCTCTTGCGGGGCGGAAAGCTTTTGCCACGCCCCCTCGACTGGCGCCCTGCGGCGGCCGTTCGCCGCGGAGCCAGGCGCGTAAGCGGCACGATGCGTCGCCCCGCGAGACGGGGTTCGCGGCGCTGCGCCGCCTTGACCGGCGCTTAAGTCCGGGACGGGCCGCCGTCTCCTGGTATACTGGCTGGACCCGATTCGTGCCGTGCCGAGGAGGTCCCGGGGGAGAACATGGCGGACCGGCACCATGCCTGACGGAGCCGATACCATCGCCGTGCGGGTTCTCGGCCGCATCGCCGAGGTGCCGGCGGCGGCCTGGGACGCCTGCGCGGGTCCGGACAACCCCTTCGTCAGCCATGCCTTCCTGCGGGCGCTGGAGGACAGCGGCTCGGCCGTGGCCGACACCGGTTGGCTGCCGCTGCACTTGGCCGTGGCCGGCCACGACGGCGCCCTGCTGGGCGTCGCGCCGCTCTACCTGAAAAGCCATTCCTATGGCGAGTACGTCTTCGACTGGAGCTGGGCCGATGCTTACGAGCGCGCCGGCGGCGCGTACTATCCCAAGCTTCAGTCCTGCGTTCCCTTCACCCCGGTGACCGGACCGCGGCTGCTGGTCCGGCCGGATGCCGAGCACGACGCCGTCGCCGCCGCGCTGATCGCCGGCATGACGGAGCTGGCCCGCCGGCACAAGGTCTCGTCGCTGCACGTGACCTTTCCGACGCGCGCCGAGTGGCAGCGCTTCGGCGCGGCCGGTTTCCTGCGACGCGTCGGCCGGCAGTTCCACTGGGAGAACCGGGGCTACGAAAGCTTCGATGACTTCCTGGCAACCCTTGCCTCACGCAAGCGCAAAGCGATCCGCAAGGAGCGCCGCGAGGTCGCGGACAGCGGCGTGGCGATCAGGACGCTCGTCGGCGGGGCGATCGAGCCGCGCCACTGGGCGGCCTTCCACCGCTGCTATCTCGCCACCTCCGACCGGAAGTGGGGCAGCCCCTATCTGACCCGCGCGTTCTTCCGCCAACTGGGCGAGACCATGGCCGATAAGGTCGTCCTGGTGATCGCCGAGGAGCGGGGCGACCCGGTCGCCGGCGCGCTCAACCTGCTGGGCGACGATACGCTCTACGGCCGCAACTGGGGCTGCCTCAGGCACCACCGCTTCCTGCACTTCGAGGCCTGTTATTACCGGGCCATCGATTTCGCGATCGAACGCGGCCTAGGGCGGGTCGAGGCGGGCGCCCAGGGCGAGCACAAGATCCAGCGCGGCTACATGCCGGTCGAGACCTACAGCGCCCATTGGATCGCCGATCCCGGCTTCCGGCACGCGGTACGCGATTTCCTGGTGCGCGAGAGCGGCTTGGTCCGCCACGAGATGAGCCTGCTTTCCGGCCACGCCCCGTTCCGCCAACCGGAGACCGCGCTGAAATGACGCCGCGCCCGGGACGAGCGGGCCGCGCCGCTAATCGACCAGCGCCGGCTTCGAGCGCTTGCGGGGCTTGCGGGATGCGCCCTTGCCGCGTTTCGTGTCTTCGCCGCCGTGCAGAAAGTCGAAGACCGGCTTTTGGCCCTTGATCTCGACACGCACGACGCCGCCCTTGGCCAGCTTGCCGAACAGCAGTTCCTCGGCCAGTGGCTTCTTGATGCGCTTTTGGATGACTCGGGCCAGCGGCCGGGCGCCATAGAGCGGGTCGTAACCCTTGTCGGCGAGCCACTCGCGGGCGGCGTCGCTCAACTCGATGACCACGTTGCGGTCGGCCAGCTGGGTCTCGAGCTCCATGACGAACTTGTCGACGATCCGCGCCATGACCTCCGGCGAGAGATTCTTGAAACCGATGATGGCATCGAGCCGATTGCGGAACTCCGGCGTGAACAGGCGGTTGACCGCCTCCTCGTCCTCCCCGACGCGGCTCTCGCGTTCGAAGCCCATGGCCGGTTTGGCGATGTCCACGGCGCCGGCATTGGTGGTCATGATCAGGATGACGTTGCGGAAATCGATCGTCTTGCCGTTGTGGTCGGTCAGCTTCCCGTAATCCATGACCTGAAGCAGGATATTGAACAGGTCGGGATGCGCCTTCTCGATCTCGTCGAGCAACAGGACGCTGTGCGGGTGCTGATCGATCGCGTCGGTCAGCAGGCCACCCTGGTCGAAACCGACGTAGCCCGGCGGCGCGCCGATCAGGCGCGAGACCGAATGGCGCTCCATGTACTCCGACATATCGAAACGGGTGAGCTCGACGCCCAGCGAATGGGCGAGCTGGCGTGCCACTTCGGTCTTGCCCACCCCGGTGGGGCCCGAGAAAAGGTAGCTGCCGATCGGCTTTTCCGGCTCGCGCAGGCCGGCGCGGGCCAGCTTGATCGAGGCCGCGAGCGCCTCGATCGCCTGGTCCTGACCGAAGACCATGGTTTTGACGTCGCGCTCCAGGTTCTTGAGCGCGGCGCGGTCGTCTTTGGAGACGTTCTTGGCCGGGATTCGGGCGATCTTGGAGACCACCGCCTCGACATCCTTGACCCCGACGGTCTTGCGGCGCTTGGATTCGGGCAGCAGCATCTGCGAGGCGCCGACCTCGTCGATCACATCGATCGCCTTGTCCGGCAGCTTGCGGTCGCCGATGTGGCGGGCCGAGAGCTCGACCGCGGTACGGATCGCCTCATTGGTGTAGCGGACCTTGTGGTGCGCTTCGTAGTAAGGCTTCAAGCCCCGCAGGATCTTCACCGCGTCCTCGATCGACGGCTCGTGGATGTCGATCTTCTGGAACCGCCGGACAAGCGCCCGGTCCTTCTCGAAGTAGTTGCGGTACTCCTTGTAGGTCGTCGAACCGATGCAGCGTAGGGTGCCGCTTTGCAACGCCGGCTTCAACAGGTTGGAGGCGTCCATCGCGCCGCCGGAGGTCGCCCCCGCACCGATCACGGTGTGGATCTCGTCGATGAAGAGGATCGCGCCCTCCAGGTTCTCCAGCTCCGAGAGCACCGCTTTGAGCCGTTCCTCGAAGTCGCCGCGATAGCGGGTGCCGGCGAGCAACGCACCCATATCGAGGGCGAAGATGGTCGCGCCCTGCAACACCTCCGGCACCTCCTCGCGGACGATGCGCCGCGCCAGGCCCTCGGCGATCGCGGTCTTGCCGACGCCGGCATCGCCGACGTAGAGCGGGTTGTTCTTGGTCCGCCGGCACAGCACCTGGATCGTGCGCTCGATTTCATGATCGCGGCCGATCAGCGGATCGATTCGGCCGTCGACCGCCTTCTTGTTGAGATCGACGCAGTAGGCATCCAGCGCCTCGCGCCCTTTGCGCACCACCTTTTCGCCCGCCGCATCCTCGTCGGTGCCGTGGACCGGGCGTCCCTCTTCCTGGCCGAGCACCTTGGCGATACCGTGGCTGATGTAGTTCAGGGCATCGAGGCGGCTCATCTCCTGCTCCTGCAGGAAGTAGACCGCGTGGCTCTCGCGCTCCGAGAACATGGCCACCAGCACGTTGGCGCCGGTCACCTCCTCGCGCCCCGAGGACTGCACGTGGATCGCGGCGCGCTGCAGCACGCGCTGGAAACCGGCGGTCGGCTTGGCATCGCCGAGCTGGACCGTGATCAGGTTCGACAGCTCGTTGTCGATGTAGTCGTGGATCTCGCCGCGCAGGCGGTCCAGGTCGACCCCGCAAGCGCGCAGAACCGCCACCGCGTCGGGATCCTCGGTCAAGGCCAGGAGCAGGTGTTCCAGGGTCGCGTATTCGTGGCGACGCTCGTTGGCGTAGGCCAGCGCCCGGTGCAAGGTCTGTTCGAGATCGGCCGAGAGCATCCCCCGACTATTCCTTTTCTAGCGTGCACTGCAATGGGTGTTGATGCCGACGCGCGTAGTCCACGACCTGGGTCACCTTGGTTTCGGCCACCTCGTAAGTGAAGACCCCGCAGACGCCGACACCGCGCTGGTGCACGTGCAGCATGATGCGGGTTGCGTCCGCGCGGCGCTTGCCGAAAAACTTTTCCAGGACGTGAACCACGAACTCCATCGGCGTGTAGTCGTCATTCAGCATCAGGACCTTGTACAACGACGGCGTTTTCGTCTTCGGCTTGGGCTTGACGACGACGCCGGTCGACGGATCGTTGGGAACGCGCTTGTCTCGGTTACTCATGGTGCGGCAAGGTCGGCTCGTCCTTCGGCGGATTGACTGCCTTATGATATCGGGTTTCCGGGTCTCACGAAAAGTCCCTAACGCGGCAAATATCGGCTGATTTCCAGAAAATCGCCGAATTCATGGTTAACGGAGAATCGTTAACATGATCCGGCCGCCGGGGACCCCTGGCAGGCAAGTCATGCCGCCGGGATCCACGACAAACGGGCGGGCGCGGAGGTTTCCGCCGGGCCCGATCGGTCGCCATGGCCGGTGAGGCCACGCGGCGGTCGGCTTGAGTCGGCTTGAACAGCTGCTGAGCGGTCGCTCGGGCCTGGATCGGCGCCAAAGCGTCGCTCGTGACCCGGACCGAGGGCCCGACCAGCTTGGCGGTCTGGGCGAGCAACCGGTCGGAGCTCTCGCGGGTTCAATCGGTCTGGACCTCCAACACCGCGGGCGGCGTCTTGGCGCCCATCCGGGTTCGGGCGGCCGCGAGGTACGCCTCCAACGAGCCCTGGCGGCAGCGACCCGTTGGTGGTGCAAGAGTTGGTTTGGCGAGACACGCGGTCCAATTCTGCTCCGAACTTCCGGTTCAGCACACGACGTGGGTCGCTTGCCGGGCGTCGTACCGTCTCTCATAATTGGGACGGTTTTAGGGCGGCATGTCAGACCCGCGCCGATTTTTAGGCCACCGGAGGATAAACGACATGACCTATTGTCTGGGCATCAAGGTAAGCGAAGGCTTGGTCTGCCTGGCCGATGGCCGAATCACCAGCGGAAACCAAGTGACCAACGTGCGGAAGGTGGCCTTGCACGGCCGCAAGGGGGCGCAGTTCTGCATCATGACCTCGGGCCTGCGCTCGCTGCGCGACAAGACGCTGGCGTATCTGGACCGGGGTCTGGCCAAGGGGATGGCCCGGCGGGTCGTATCGCTGTTGGATGCGGTGGATGCCTACAGCAAATGCCTGCGCCGGGTGGCCAAGGCGGACCGCGCCGCGCTCGAGAGCGCGGAACTCGGCTTCGACCTCCACGCGATCGTCGCCGGGCAGCTTTCCGACGACCCCGAGCCCAGCATGTTCCTGGTCTATCCGGAGGGCAACTGGATCGAGGTGGACCGGCGCACGCCCTATCTCTCGATCGGCGCCACCGCCTACGGCAAGCCGATCCTGGACCGCGCGCTGAGCTACGAGACCACCATCAAGACGGCGCTCAAGCTGGCCTATCTGTCGTTCGATTCGAGCCGCTTTTCCTCGGCCGACGTGGGCTTCCCGATCGACCTCCTGGTCTATCCGGCCGGCCAAGGCCGCTGGCGCGAGGCACACTACGACTACGACGATCTGCGCGACCAGCGGATTTGGTGGAACGCGCACATCACCCAGCTCACCGCCAAGATGCCGGACGGGCCGTGGGCAGAGGAACTGCTGGCAAGCGCCGGCCGCCTGTCGCTGGTCCCCGACGAATAGGCGCGGCCGACCGAATGTCGTCGCCGGTCAGATCACCGAACCCGACGAGCCGCCGGGCAAGCGGCCGGCCGATGGCATCCCCGGGAGGCGCCGGCGCCAAGCGGCCCCAGGCTTTGCGCGATTGAGGCCGGGCGCGCACCGGCGCGAATGCCGGATCCGGAAGATCCCAACAAGCGGGGTATGGGAGGTTCGGGCCCGGCGATTCCCCGGTCCCCCGGGCCGCCCTCTCCCGTCGTAAAATCGGAAAACATACAATTTTAACCATTTTGCAAGAGTGCAGCTATTACGCTGGACACTCACATGGGATATACTTAGAATCGCTTTCGATTCGTTGGGGTTGTACAAGGATTCTCGGGGGTCATCTTTGGTTAAAGGTGTAATGCGCAGACTTTTCGCGCTTGTTCAGTGCTTCCTGGAAACCCGGTTCGGCCTCGGGGCGACGGTTTTCGCGCTCCTGCTTTTGGCCACGGCCGAGGCCCAGGCGCGCTACGCTTCGATCGTGATCGACGCCGATACCGGAGTGGTCCTGCACGAAACCAACGCGGACACCCGGAACTACCCGGCCTCGCTGGTCAAAATGATGACGCTCTACCTGGCGTTCGAAGCCCTGGACAGCGGCAGGCTGACCCTGGATCAGAAGCTCACGGTCTCGAGACGGGCCGCCGGCATGCCGGCCGCGCGGCTGGGCCTCAAGAAGGGCCAGACGATCACCGTCAAGGACGCCATCCTCGCCCTGGTCATCAAATCGGCGAACGACGCGGCCGTGGTCGTGGCCGAGGCGCTGGCCTCACGGGAAACCAGCTTCGCCAGGGTCATGTCCAAGAAGGCCCGGGCCCTGGGCATGAATCGGACCAGCTTCCGCAACGCCTCGGGCCTGCCCAACCGGCGCCAGCTCAGCACCGCGCGCGATCTGGCGACTTTGGCGCGGGCGCTGATCCGGGATTTCCCGCAGTACTACCATTTCTTCAAGACCAAAACCTTCAGGTACAGGGGCCGGACCCATAGGAATCACAACCGCCTGCTCAGGACCTACGCGGGCGCGGACGGGATCAAGACGGGATATATCCGGGCATCCGGCTTCAACCTGGTGGCCTCCGTGGTGCGCGACGGGCGCCGGCTGATCGCGGTCGTGCTCGGCGGCAGGACGCCCCGGTCGCGCGACAGGCATGTCGCGAAACTTCTGGACCGCAGCTTCGCCAAGCTGGCCTCCCGCAGAATCGAAAGGTTGCCCGGCCCGCCCCGGCGCAAACCGGTCTCGATCGCCGCCGCAACCTCGACCGCGGCCGATCCGGCGGCCCCAAGGCCGGCCGAACCGGAACCCGAGGTCGCGCCGGCCGAGATGGGATCGGCGGAGGATCCCAGCCCGGCCGAGGCGTGGGGCATCCAGGTCGGCGCCTATTACCGCTTCGCTCCGGCGCAGCGGGCCGCCCTCGACGCGGCCCAACGCGTGCCGGAGCTTTTGAGCAAGACGCGGGTCAAAATCACCCACATCAAGGGCCGGCGCGGCCGCATTTACCGTGCCCGGCTCGTCGGGCTGAGCGAGGCGCGCGCGCGCAAGGCCTGTCGACGCCTGGTGGCGGCCCGAATCGACTGCCTGGTGGTCCAGGTCAAGACGGCGCTCGCCGCAAAGGAGGCCGCGGGGCGCATCGCGGTGAATTAGGCGCGCACCCGAACGAATTCCTAAATCGGCGGCGGCTGCAGCCCGCTGGCCTCGAGTTGCCCGACGAGGGCCGCCTTGAGCCGCTCGAGTCCGGCGGTATCCATCGCCTCGCAACGGGCCACCAAGACATCCTCGGTGTTCGACGCCCGCAACAGCCACCAGCCGTCCTCGTTGCGCACCCGGACCCCATCGATTTCGGTCACCTCCGCGCCCGAATCGGCGAGGCGCGCGCGCACCTCGCCGATGACCGCCGACTTCCGGTCTTCCGGGCAGGCAAAGCGGATCTCGGGCGTGTTCACCACCCGCGGCAGGGAATCGCGAAAATCGGCCAGGCTTTGTCCGGAATGGCTGACGATGCCGATCAGCCGCACCGCCGCGTAAAGCGCATCGTCGTAACCGTAGTAGCGGTCGGCGAAGAACAGATGGGCCGACATCTCGCCGCCGAAAGGGGCGCCCGATTCGGCCATCTTGGCCTTGATCAGCGAATGTCCGGTCTTCCACATCAGCGGCTTGCCGCCTAAGCGCGCCACCTCGTCGAAGAGAACCTGGCTTGCCTTGACGTCGGCGATAATCGTCGCGCCCGGCCGGTCCTTCAGGATATTCCGGGCGAAGAGCAGCATCAGCTGGTCGCCCCAGAGGATGCGGCCCTGCCCGTCGACCACGCCGATGCGGTCGCCGTCGCCGTCGAAGGCAAGCCCCAGATCGCAAGCCCGCTCGACCACGCAGTCCCGGAGCTGCCCGAGGTTCTCCGGCACCGTCGGATCCGGGTGATGCGCCGGGAAGCTGCCGTCGATGGCCTCGTTGAGCAGGATATGCTCGCCCGGCAGGCGCGCGGTGAGCGCCGCCATGACCTCGCCCGCGGCCCCGTTTCCGGCGTCCCAGGCGACCCGGAGCGCCCGGCCGCCGGCCTCGAAGTCCTGCAATAGCCGCGCGACGTAGGGATCGAAGACCGCGTGGTCCGCCACCGACCCGACGCCGGTCTCGTAGTGGCCGACCGCCGCGATCTCGCCGAGGCGCTGGATGTCCGCACCGAAGAGAGAGGCCTTATCCAGCACCATCTTGAAGCCGTTGAAGTCAGGCGGGTTGTGCGATCCGGTGACCATGACGCCGCCGTCGGTATCCAGCGCGTGGCCGGCGAAGTAGAGCATGGGCGTCGGGCCGCGGCCGATGCGCAGCACCTTGAGGCCGCAGGCCTTGAGCCCTTCGACCAGCGCCCCCTCCAGTTCCGGCGAGGACAGCCGCCCGTCGTAGCCGACGCAGGCCGAGACGCCGCCCCGCCGACGCAGGACCGTGCCGAAGGCGCGGCCCAGCGCGGCGGCGTCATCGCGCGAAAGGGTCCGGCCGACCACGCCGCGCACGTCGTACTCGCGCAGGACGGTCGGGTCGAAGCGGTGGCCGGGGGGCATGGGTTCAGCGCGCTCCGCTGTCCGCTCCGAGGGGGCGGCCGACACAAATATAGCGGAAGCCGGCCGCAGCCATTTCGTCGGGGTTGTAGATGTTGCGCAAATCGACCATCACCGGCGCCCTCATAAGTTGCTTGGCCCGTTCCAGGTCAAGCGCGCGGAAGGCGTTCCATTCGGTGATGATGACCATGGCGTCGGCATCCGCCAAGGTCTCATAGGCGCTGTCGCACCAGATGACGCCGTCGAGCAGCCTCTTCGCCTCCGCCTGTCCGGCCGGATCGAAGGCGCGTATCGTGGCGCCGGCCTGTTGGAGCGCCGGCAGGATCTCCAGACTCGGCGCCTCGCGCATGTCGTCGGTGTTCGGCTTGAAGGTCAGTCCGAGGACCGCGATGGTCTTGCCGGCGACCGAGCCGCCACAGTGCTCGATCACCTTGTCGGCCATGCGCCTCTTGCGCGCGTTGTTGACCTCGACCACGGTCTCTACGATACGCAGGGGTTCGCCGGCCTGCTCGGCGGTGCGCACCAACGCCAGGGTATCCTTGGGAAAGCAGGAGCCACCGAAGCCCGGCCCGGGATGCAGGAACTTGCGCCCGATGCGGCCGTCGAGCCCGATCCCCCTGGCGATATCGTGCACGTCCGCGCCGACCTTCTCGCAGAGGTCCGCGATTTCGTTGATGAAGGTGACCTTGGTGGCGAGAAAGGCGTTCGCCGCGTACTTGGTGAGTTCCGCGGTTTCCAGCCGGGTGAAGATGATCGGCGTCTCGATCAGGAACAGCGGGCGGTAGATTTCCCGCATGACCTCGCGGACCCGCTCGGAGTCCGCCCCGATAACCACCCGGTCCGGCCGCATGAAATCGTTGATCGCCGAGCCCTCGCGCAGGAATTCGGGGTTCGAGGCCACGTCGAAATCGGCATCCGGTCGCGCTTGGCGAATGATGCGCTTGACCTCCGCCCCGGTGCCGACCGGCACCGTCGACTTGGTGACCACCACGGTATAGCCGGACAGCGCCGCGGCGATTTCGCGCGCCGCCTCGTGGACGTAACGCAAATCCGCGTGGCCGTCGCCGCGCCGGCTCGGCGTGCCGACGGCGATGAAGACGGCCTCCGCCCCGGCCACGGCGGGCCCCAGCTCGGTGGAAAAGGACAGGCGGCCGGCGCGCGTGGTGTCCGCCATCAGCGGTTCGAGACCCGGCTCGTAGATTGGCACCTCGCCCCGGTTCAGGCGGGCGATCCGGTCGGCGTCCTTGTCGACGCAGACCACCTCGATACCGAACTCGGCGAAGCAGGCGCCGGAGACCAGCCCGACCGAACCTGTTCCGATCATGGCGATGCGCATGGTCCGTTTTCCCGACGCCCGAGCCGGATCACTTGGCGGCCGTCCCGGCCGCCGGCATCGCGCCGGCGTAGCGGCGGAGAATTTCCGCCGTCTCGGCGCCCAGGTCCTCGCGCCGCAAGGCATAGGCGATATTGGCCTCGAGGAACCCGGCCTTGCCGCCGCAATCGAAGCGCGTACCTTCGAAGCGCAGGCCGTGCAAAGCGACCTTGCCGATGGTCCGCGCCATGGCGTCGGTCAACTGGATCTCGCCGCCGGCGCCCTTTTCCCGGCGCTCGAGTTCCGCGAAGACCTCCGGCTGCAGGATGTAGCGGCCGATGATCGACAGCGTGGACGGCGCGTCCGCCGGCTCCGGCTTTTCGATGAGGCCCCTGGCCGCCGCCAGCCGGCCGTCGTCGCGGGCAACGTCGAGCACGCCGTAACGTTTGGTCTGCGCCCGGGGCACGTCCATCACCGCGACCAGATTGCCGCCGACCTCGTGGTAGGCCTCGACCATCTGCCGCAGACAGGGGACCTCGGAGAGCACCAGGTCATCGGCGAGCAGGACCGCGACCGGCTCGTCGCCGACCGCGCGGCGGGCACACCAGACGGCGTGGCCCAGCCCGAGCGGCTCCTGCTGGCGGATGTAGACGGCCTGTCCGGGCTCGAGCAGCATGTCCCCGGCGAGGCGCAGTTCCGCGACCTTGCCGCGCGCGGTCAACACGTCCCGCAGCTCGTAGCTCTGGTCGAAGTGATCTTCGATCGCCGACTTGCCGCGGCCCGTGACGAAAATGAACTCCTCGATGCCGGCGGCCCGCGCCTCCTCCACGGCGTACTGGACCAGCGGCTTGTCGACGACGGGCAGCATTTCCTTCGGCATCGCCTTGGTCGCCGGGAGAAACCGGGTGCCGAGGCCGCCGACCGGAAAAATCGCCTTGCGCAGGGGTTGCTGCATGGCAGGGTTGGTTCGAGTGGGCAGAGGTCGCGCGTGTAATGCCACAGGCACCGCGGAGTGACAAGGGACGCCCGTACCCGCCGTCTATGAGAGAGGGCACTAAGCAGAGTGTTCTTGATCCGGCCACGAATGGCCGGGCCAGGATCACTCTGCAAGCCCTTAAGAATCCTGCAGGTTTTGCGGAGCCCGCCCACACGCGGTGTGGACGGAGTTTCGAAAACCTGCTTAGCCGCCGAGCAAGGTCTCCTTGGCCTGATTGATCTTGGCCGCCAGGTAATTGGAACCGCCGTGGTCCGGATGAATCTTCTGCATCAGGCGCCGGTGGGCTTCCAGGATCTCCGCGTCGCTCGCGCCGGGCTCGAGGCCCAAGATGTGGTAAGCCTCGTCCCGCGCCATCGCACCACCGCCGGGCGCCGCGGCCCGGTCGCCGGCGCCTGCGCCGGCCGCCGCGCGCCAAGCCTCCCCTTGCGTCCGGTCGAGATAGGCTTCCAGCACCGCAGCCGACTGGGCATCGGCCCCTTGGCATTCGCGCCACAGTTCGAGCAATTCGTCGAGGCTGAGCTGTCCCAACCGCCGGCCGCGCAAGCGGCCTTCCAGGACCACGCCGTCCATCACCCCGGAATCGTGGTCCAGGGTCATTTTCACGAAGCGGGTATCGACCTCCGAGGTCTGGCCGGGGCTGGGCCCTTGGGCGGCCTTGATGCGGTGCCAGAGCGCGCGGTAGCGCAGCAAAAGCGGAATCAGCATGGGCAGCGCAAGCGCGGCCAGGGCCTGGCGGCCGCCCCAGAGCAGATAGCCGCCCGCGAGCACGCCCAGGCCGGCGGCGACCCAGCGCGCCACCGAGGCAACATACCTCGGGTCCGTGGCAACGAACCAGCGCGCCAGCAGGACGAAGCCGATGAGCAGCGACAGGCCGAGGATGAAGTATGCGATCAAAGCCCGGTTACTTTATGCGAAGGGTCACTTCACCTGGTGGGGCAGTTGCCGCAGGATCCCGCCCTTCTGCTCGCTGTAGTCGGCCAGCGCCTTGCGCCCGCCGGCGGCGTAGACCGCAACCGCCGAAAGCAGATCGCGCAGCTGCTGCGCGCTGTTCGCATCGAAGGGGCAGAAGGCGCCGCCGCTAAGCCGCGCGATCTGCTGGAAGGCGCTGCGTGCAACCGGATCCGAGCCCTCGTGAAACATGAAGCAGGGCAGGCCCAAAAGGCCGAGCTCACCGGCCAGATGGCCGAGCCGGTCGACATCCTCCTCGACACAGTCGCCGACGAAGACCAGGGCGCCGACCTTGTGGCGTTTGGTCTCGGCAATCGCGTGCTTGAGGATCTTGCGGATCTGGGTGTGCCCGGCCAGGCAGAACACGCCGGTCATGCGCCGAAGCAGGTCGTCGGCCTTGGACACCCAGGGGCTTGCCCGGCACTCGCCGAAGCCACGGTAGTAGACCAACTGGATATCGAGCCCGCCCAAGGCCGCGGTCTCCTTGAACATTTCCGCCTGGATATGGCAGGCCCGGTCCCAGGTCGGCTCGCGGCTGGCCGTGGCGTCCATGGCGAAGATCAGCCGCCCGCGCTCGCCCGGCTTGGCGGTGGCCGGAGTCCGGGCGACCTTTTCCAGGAAGGTCTCGACCTCCGTGTTGGCGGACTTGCTGGGAAGTTCCCTGTCACCGGACATGATCCAAATACCTTCTGGAGTTTCACGTAGTATGCCCGCTCACCGCGTTCCAGTGGCCGCGGCGGCCGATAGCGCCGGCGCCTCCGGCAGGCCAATGGCCTGCAGCAGCACACGCACCTCCTGGCGCCCGGCGATATGGCTGAGGCTCAGCGTAATCTCCGGGTTGTCGTCGCGCAAATCGAGCAGGGTGAGCCCCTTCAGGAACAGCTCGCGGAAGATCACCCGCTCGCCGAAGCCCGGCACCAGCCGGAAATGGATGCGCCCCGCGAGCAGCTCCAAGAGACGGCCGACGTCGCGCTTGTTGCGGGCGTCGATGTGGCTCAGGCGGTTGCGCATGACGATCCAGTCGATCGGCGGCAGGCCGGCAAGCGCCCGCTGCTGGCGCTGTTCCCAGACCATTTGGCTGTAGAGACTCGGCGCGAGCACCCGGTGGCCCTCGACGTCGATGCGGGCCAGGAGGTCGAGGTCCAGGAAGCTGTCATTGAGCGGCGTGATCAGGGTATCGGCGTAGGCGTGCCCGAGCCGGGCGAGGAAGCTGTCGCTGCCCGGCGTGTCCATGACGATGTAGTCCCGCTGGCCCAGCTCGGCGAGCGCCGCGTCGAGGGCCTTGCGCTCCTCCAGCTCGGCGGCGGCGCGCACCTGCGCCGCGGCGCGGCGGATCCGCCGGTGCGCCGGCAGGGCGAGAGGCCATCCCGAATGCCGGGAATAGTTCATGCGGTTCTCCACCAGGCGGGAGAGCGTCCCCTGGCGCGCATCCAGGTCGATGCTGCCCACCGCGAAGCCGCGCTTCAGCAGCGCGACGATCAGGTGCATCGCGGTGGTGGACTTGCCCGAGCCGCCCTTCTCGTTACCCAGAACGATGACGTGCGGGCGTCGTTGCGCGCGGTGTCCGGTGCGGTATTCGGTCATGCCGGTCGAACCCAGATGGCCGTGTCGTGGAAGACCGCGCCGCCCCGCGGCGGAGCGGCATCGGCGCTGACCAGGGCGTTGATTCCCATGCCCTCCTCGAAGGCGGCATTCGGCCAGATGCTCTCGACCACGACCACGTCCGGCTGCAGGCCGTCGAAGACCTCGGCGTGGACCGCGATAGCGCCGAGCCGGTTGCCGAGGCGCACCCGGTCGCCGTCGGCGATGCCAAGCTTGGCGCAGGCATTCGGGTGGATCAAGACCGTCGGCCGCCCTTCCCGGGAGCGGCTTGCCGGGGTCTCGGTGAACGAGGTGTTGAGGAACGAGCGCGCCGGGGCCGCGACCAGACGGAAGGGATGCTCCGGATCGGCGTGATCGATGATCTCGCAGTGATCCGGCATGCGCGGCATGGGTCCGGGATCGTTGCCGACTTCCCCCCAATCGGGCTTGAAGTGGAAGCGCTTGTCGGGATGCGCGAAGCCGTCGAGGAAATGGGCCTCCCCGAACGGCAGGGCGCAGTCCCACCAATGCGCCCGGTACATGGTCTCGGCGTCCGGCAAGCCGGAGGCCTTCAGCGTCGCATCGATGATCTCCCATTCGGTCATCTCGAAGCCGGGGTGCTCGGCCCCCAGGCGTTCGGCGAGTCCGCAGATCACCCGGTGGTTGGCGCGGGTTTCGGCGTAGGGCGCGATGACCTTCCTGGTCACCTGCAGGTAGGTGTGGCCGGTGGCGGTGTAGATGTCGTCGTGCTCCAGGAAGGTGGTGGCCGGCAGCACGATATCGGCCATGGCGGCGGTCTCGGTCATGAACTGCTCGTGCACGCAGACGAAAAGGTCGTCGCGGGCAAAGCCCTCCCGCACCTTGCGGCTCTCCGGGCAGACGACCAGCGGGTTGGTGTTCTGGATGAACAGCGCGGCAACCGGCGGGCCGCCGCCCAGGTCGCCTTTGTCGCCGCAGAGCACCGGCCCGATCCGCGACTGGTCGAGCCGGCGGACCGACTTATCCAGGCGGTCCAGGCCCTCGATCAGCGTCCGATCCAGCGGATAGAGCCCGGCGTTGGAATAGAGCGCGCCGCCGCCCTCGTACCGCCAGGCGCCGGTCACCGCCGGCAGACAGGTCACCGCATGCAAATTGGCCGCCCCGTTGCGCGAGCGCGAGAACCCGTAGCCGACCCGGATGTAGCTGCGCCTGGTCGCGCCATAGCGCCGCGCGAAGCCGCAGATTTGCTCCCGCTCGAGCCCGGTGACCCCGGCGGCCCAGTCCGGCGTACGCGCGGCGAAGTGGGCCTCCAGCTCCGCGTCCCAGTCGGTGTAGCGCGCAAGATAGTCGCGGTCCGCGTAGCCCTCGGCGAGCAGCACATGGATCACCGCGGCCGCCAGCGCCCCGTCGGTGCCCGGCCTGGGCATGAGATGCAGGTCGGCCTGCGCGGCGGTCCCGGTGCGATAGGGATCGACCACCGCCAGCGTGGCGCCGCGGCTCCTGCGCGCCCGGGCGATGTGGGTCATCACGTTGACCTGGGTCGAGACCGGGTTGCCGCCCCAGACCACGATCAGGTCGGACTTGGCCATCTCGCGGGAGTCGACGCCGCGCTTGACACCGAGCCCGGCCAGCCAGCCGGCGTCGGCGAGCGTGATGCAGATCGTCGAATGCTGGCGCGAATAACGCTTGACGTGGCGCAGGCGCTCGATGCCGTCGCGCTGCACCAGGCCCATGGTGCCGGCGTAGAAATAGGGCCAGACGGCCTCGGGCCCGAAGTGCTGTTCGGCCTTGATGAGCGCCTCGGCCACCGTATCCAGGGCCCGGTCCCAGGAGATCGGTTCGAAGGCGGCCATCCCGACGCCCTTGTCGCCGACCCGGCGCAGCGGGGTCTTGAGGCGGTCCGGATGGTGCACCCGCTGGGCATAGCGCGCGACCTTGGCGCAGATCACCCCGGCGGTATAGCCGTTGCCCCGGGCGCCCCGCACCTTGCCGATCTGCGTCTCCGACAGCCGCTCGACCTGCAGCGCGCAGGTCGACGGGCAATCGTGCGGGCAGGCCGAATGAAAGATCTCCGGCTTGGCGCTCACGTCCAGCGGCATGGAGCCACGAGTCCCTGAGTTCCCGGCCTTAATCTACCCTCTCGGGGCGCGGCCGCGCAATCGGCCCGGTCGGGCGCCGCGCGCCGGTCAGCCGCCCTGGCGCCGCCGCATCGCCGCCCAGTCCGCCTCGCTCAAGCGCTCCAGCATGCTGAACTGGCCGGCGCCTTTCAGCCACTGGCCACCGTCGATGGTCACCACCTCGCCGTTGATGAAGCCGGCCTGGTCCGAGATCAGGAAGGCGGCCAGGTTGGCGAGCTCCACGTGCTCCCCGACGCGGCCGAGCGGGATGCGCCGGAGCCAGGCCGCCTCGATCTCCTTATTCGGCACCAGGCGCTCCCAGGCCCCCTTGGTCGGGAACGGCCCGGGCGCGATCGCGTTGAGCCGGATGCCCTTGGGACCCCATTCGACGGCCAGGCTGCGGGTCAGCGCGAGCACGCCGGCCTTGGCCATGGCCGAGGGCACGACGTAGGCTGAGCCGCTCCAGACGTAGGTGGTGACGATGCTGAGCACCGTCGCCGGCCGCTGCTCCGCGATCCAGCGCTTGCCGCAGGCCAAGGTGACGTAAGCGGTGCCGTGCAGCACGATGCCGAGCACCGCATCGACCGCCCGGGTCGACAGGGTCTCGGTCCTGGCGATGAAGTTGCCCGCCGCGTTGTTGATCAGGACGTCGAGCGGCCGTGTCCGCCAGACCGCGGCGACCATCGAATCGACCGCCGCCGGGTCGCGGATGTCGCAGCGGTGCCACGCGGTCCGGCCGGGAAATTGGGCGTCGAACTCGCCCGCCGTCTCCGCGAGCACCGCTTCGCGCCGGCCGCAGATCGCCAGCTCCGCGCCCAGCTCGAGGGTCCGGCGGCCCATGGACTTGCCGAGCCCGGTCCCGCCGCCGGTGATCAGCACCCGTTTGCCCTTTAGCAGATCCGCCTGGAACATGGCCCGTGCCTCCCGCATCGCGCGCCAAGCGATAGCTGTACCGCCTCGCGCGGGCTTTGGCTATGCTCCCGGCCGCAAGACCGAAGGTCCTTCGCGAAAGACGGCCGTCGCCCATGTTGCAGCCCGGCCAGAACTACCAGGACGTGCGGGCGAAGTTCCGCTGGCGCGTGCCCGAACGCTACAACATCGGCGTGGACGTCTGCGACAAGTGGGCGGCGCGGCACCCGCCCGACCGCCTGGCCCTCATTTACAAGCGCCGGCCGGGCGAGCCGGGCCCGGAGGTCGAGCACTATACCTTCCGCCACCTGAAGCGTTTATCGAATAAACTAGCAAATGTCCTTGATGCATATGGCATTTTGTCCGGCGACCGGATCGGCATCCTGCTGCCCCAGGCGCCGGAAACGGCGATCGCCCACATCGCCGCCTACAAGCTGGGCGCGGTCGCGGTGCCGCTGTTCACCCTGTTCGGCGCGGAGGCCTTGGAATACCGGCTTTCCGACAGCGGCGCCAAGGCGCTCGTCACCGACGCCGGCGGGGTCGCGAAACTCGCCGGGATCCGCGCGCGCCTGCCGGACCTTGCGCTCGTGCTCTCGATCGGCGGGCCGGCCGACGGGGCGCTGTCGTTCCATGACGAGCTGGAGAAGGCAAGCGACACCTTTACGCCCGTGGACACCCTGACCGACGATCCGGCGATGATCGTCTACACCTCGGGGACGACCGGCCCGCCCAAAGGGGTACTGCACGGCCAGCGGGTCTTGCTCGGCCACCTGCCGGGGGTCGAGTTCCCGCACGAGTTCTTCCCGAAAGACGGCGACCTGTTCTGGACGCCGGCCGACTGGGCCTGGATCGGCGGCCTGATCGACGTGCTGCTGCCGGCCTGGCATCACGGCGTGCCGGTGCTGGCCCACCGCTTCGCCAAGTTCGACCCCGAGGCGGCCTTCCGGTTGCTGGCCGACTTCCGCGTGCGCAACGCCTTCATGCCGCCCACCGCGCTCAAGATGATGCGCAGCGTGGCCAGGCCCCGGGAGCGCTGGAGCTACGCGCTTCGCTCGATCGGCAGCGGCGGCGAGACCCTGGGCGCGGAGCTCCTCGACTGGGGCCGCGAGACCTTCGGCCTCACCGTCAACGAGTTCTACGGCCAGACCGAATGCAACCTCGTGGTGGCCAACTGCGCCGGGCTCATGGCGGTCAAGTCCGGCTCCATGGGCCGGGCGGTGCCGGGCCACGCGGTGGCGATCGTCGACGGTAAGGGCAACCCTTTGCCCGCGGGCGAGACCGGCAACGTCGCGATCAGGCGCCCCGATCCGGTCATGTTCCTGGAATACTGGCAAGACGCGCAAGCGACGGACGAAAAGTTCGCCGGCGACTGGCTCTTGACCGGCGACACGGGAACCTGCGACGAGGACGGCTATTTCCGGTTCATCGGGCGCGAGGACGATGTGATTACCAGCGGCGGCTACCGCGTGGGCCCGGGCGAGATCGAGGACTGCCTGCTCAAGCATCCCGCGGTCGCCATGGCGGCGGCGATCGGCGTGCCCGACCCGCTGCGCACCGAACGGGTCAAGGCCTTCGTCGTGCTCGGCGCGGACGCCGAGGCCGGCGAGGCGCTCGCCGCCGAGATCCAGGAGTTCGTCAAGACGCGGCTCGCCGCGCACGCATACCCGCGCGAGGTGGAATTCGTCGAATCGCTTCCCATGACCGCAACCGGTAAGATCATGCGCAAGCAGTTGCGAAAACAGGAGGCAGGGCGCCATGGCTGACACCGCCCCGGCCCGCGCCGCCGGCAAACAGCCGGCGCCGCAATTCCCGCCGGGTATCGCCTACGTGGACGGGCGATTCTGTCCCATGTCGGAGGCCAAGATCTCGGTCCTCGACTGGGGCTTCCTGCGCTCGGACGCCACCTACGACGTGGTCCACGTCTGGCGGGGCCGCTTCTTCCGCCTCGAGGACCACATCGACCGCTTCCTGCGCTCGGTCGCGACGCTGCGCATGACGCTGCCGGTGGACCGCGCGGGTCTGCGCGCGATCCTGATCGAATGCGTGCGCCGCGCGGGCCTTAAGGACGCTTACGTGGAGATGGTCTGCACGCGCGGGCTTTCGCCGACCTTCAGCCGCGACCCGCGCGATGCGGTCAACAACTTCCTCGCCTTTGCCATCCCCTTTTCCTGGGTGGGAACCGAGGCCCAGCGCAAGCGCGGCCTCCACATCGCGGTGTCCCGGATCCGCCGCATCCCGGCCGAATCGGTCGATCCGACGATCAAGAACTACCACTGGCTGGATCTGGTGGCCGGCCTCCTCGAGGCCTACGACCGGGGCGCCGAGAACGTGGTGCTCACCGACCTCGCCGGCCACGTCGCGGAGGGGCCGGGCTTCAATGTCTTCGCCGTCAAGGACCGCCGGGTCTGCACCCCCGGGCGCGGCGTGCTCGAGGGGATCACCCGGCGCACCGCGCTGGAGCTCTGCGCCCTATGCGGCATCCCGGCCACCGTGGCGCCCCTGCCGATTGCCCAGTTGCAAGGCGCCGACGAAGTCTTCATCACCTCGACCGCCGGCGGCATCATGCCGGTCACCCGGATCGACGGGAAGCCGGTCGGCGACGGCAAGCCCGGCCCGGTCACCGGGCAACTGACCGCGCTTTACTGGGACAGGCACGAGGACCCGGCCTGGACGACGGCGGTCGGCGGCGACCCGTGAGGCAATGACGGCCGCTTCGCAAGCGCCCGGTATCGGAGGTCCGGCGATTTGCGCAGAGCCGCTCTGGCGGAATGCGTGCCAGAGCCGGCCCGAATTGCCGGCGCGAATTGCCGGCGCGATTTTTTCACAGCCGGTTTGTCAAGGTGTCGTGGCCTGGCCGGGTCTGGTATACGATCCGGCCCAAGCGGATCGGATCCCGCGACGACCGGAGGAACCAGGAGACGATGAGCGAACCGGCACCGAAGAAGGCGCGCGCGATCGGCATGAACCACGTGGCGCTCGAAGTGGACGACATCGATGCGGCCTTGGCGTTTTACGGCGGCTTTCTCGCGTTTTCGCTGCGCGGCCGCTCCGCAAGCTCGGCCTTCATCGATCTCGGCGATCAATTCATAGCCCTCTCGAGGAAGCGCCATCAGCCCCCGGACAAGGCCCGTCACTTCGGTCTGGTGGTCGACGACCGGGCGGCGGCGAACGCTGCCTGAAGGACATGGGGGTTGCGCTGCTGCCGGGCCGAGGCGCCGATTTTCTCGATCCCTGGGGCAATCGAATTCAGATCGTCGAATACAAGGACATACAGTTTTCCAAATCCCCCGAGGTCCTCGAAGGAATGGGCCTGGCCGGGTTGGAGAAAAGCCCGGACGCGCTCCGGCAACTGGCCAAGAAGGGCATGGCGCCAAGGTAGGCGGCGAACACCGGAAGCGGTCGCGCGGGAGGGCATGGCGCCAAGGTAACCGGCGAACGGGCTCTACGGCGCGGCCGCGGGCAGGCGACTCCGGGATCGGCAGCCAAATCCCGCGGTCGATCCGGCGCGGCGCGGAAAGACGAAGGGCGCCCCTCCGCGCTTATGGTGTCCACCGCTAGATGTCCCAGAAGGCCCCCGCGAGCCCGAGTCCCGCAAAATGGCGTCGGAGCTCGGACGCAGACGGCCGTTGGTAATCCAAATCCATCTTCCGTTGGTAGAGCGGGCCGCTTAGCGCGATGGTTTTTTCGATGGTCAAGGTCTCGCCCGGTTTCTCTATACGGTTCACAGTCAGCCATTCGTCCAAATGCGCCCGAGAGCCGAAGTACACCATCGTGTTCGAGCAGGTGTGGACGATATCCTGCCACCACCGCGCGGCGGGCAGCCCCAAATAGACGATCGTGCCCTCGGGCTGCGCCGACTCGACGGTTCCGTTCGACAGTTCGATTGCAATCTTGGCGCCGCTGTGATGGCAGAACGAGTCGATCCTGACGTCGCGGCCGAGCATGACGTGCATTGCGATGGAATCCCACGAGCAGTTGGCAAAGAACGCCCGGCCATCGCTCAGCGTGACGCGGAACGGGGAGCTGATGGCGGAGAAAGGATGGGCCATCAGGATGCGATCGGTGCCGGCGAGCAGGACCACCTGATTCTCCGCCTGCAAAGCCTTGAGGATCTGCTTGGCCCGCCCACGGGTCAATTCGAACCGCCCCATGATCTCCTCGAGAAGGGGGGGATACGATGTGTCGCACATGCGGTCGTAGACGAACTTTCGGACCTCCTTCGCCAAACCCTCCATGGTCAATCCGTCCTCTCTCTATGGTCAACTGAAAGCAATGATAACCGGTCTTGCCCCGGTTCCCCATGCCCGACGGCCTTGTGCTGGGCGCAGGTCCGGCGACAACGCAAGCGGTCGCCCAGGATGATGGAACGATTTTGCGGGCCGTCGGGACAAGTCACGGCGCGTCTGGCTCTCCCGTGGGTAGCACGAGGCTTCATTCTCCGCTAGGCTACCCGCACCCGGGGAACGATCCATCCGGGACTAAACCGATCACAGAGAGGACAGACGATGTTGAACCACAGGACTTCGTTGGTTGTCGGGCCGTTCCTGGCCGCCCTGCTTCTGCTTTTTCCGATGCAGGGCTGGTCGGCGGAGGGAATAGAGGTAAAGGTGGTCGCTGAGTACCCAGTGAATATCCCTGGCATCGAAAAGATTTTGCTTCGGAAGGTCAACTTTCAACCAGGCGCGAGTGTGGATTTAACTGTTGAGCACGTCGAATTTTGCAGCGCTACACAGGGAATTTGGTCTGTGGTAGACCATACCAATGGAACGACGACGATTTACACAGCAGGCAGTCGTTGGGCTCCTGAGAAGGGGGCAAAAGTTACCGTCTCCAACCCTGGGGATGAGCCTGCAGAGCAGTGGGTCTATCGGCTGATCGAAAAGAAGTAGACGTCTCGACACCGAAATTCCCGGAACGTGAATTGGCCGCGCGCCGCCGGCACCAGTTCACGTTCCGGGCCTTGGGCGGTTTCCCTGTTAAGCCGCGCCGGTTTCCGGTTACATAGGGCCCCGCCGAATAGTCCTTCGAATCGGCAGGGCGCGGATGGCCAAGGTCGTCGATTACTACCTGTCGCTCGTTTCGCCCTTCGCCTATCTGGGCAGCCGGCGGCTCGAGGAGATCGCCCGGCGCCGCCGCGCCGAGATCCGCGTGAAACCGGTCAATTACGCCGAGATTTTCCCAAAGACCGGGGGCCTGCCGCTGGCCAAGCGTGCGCCGGAGCGCCGGGCCTACCGCCTGGTCGAGTTGAAGCGCTGGAGCGCGCATCTGGGCGTGCCGCTGAACCCGCATCCGGAATACTTCCCCGCGCCGGAGCTGGTCGCCGCCTGCCTGGTGATCGCCGCCGGCGAGGCGGGCGGCGATCCGCTGCGCCTCGCCCATGCCATCCTCCGCGCCGTCTGGGCCGAGGAGCGGAACATCGCCGATGCCGGCACCCTGGAGACGATCGCCCGGGCGACCGGGCATCACGACCCCGACCTCATGGCCAAGGCGCTGGACCCGGACACCCGCGCGACCTACGAAGCGCTGACCCGGGAGGCGTTGGACCGCGGGGTCTTCGGTGCGCCGACCTATGTCTACAAGGACGAACTGTTCTGGGGCCAGGACCGGCTCGACTTCCTGGACCGGGCGCTGGCGGCTTAGGAGTCCCGGCGGGACATGGGGCCGGCCGCGCGGCAGCAAGCTTTCCACCGGTCTCCGGATGATCCGCGATGGGCGCTTCGGTGAGGTGAGCGTGTTCGAGAGATACGACGAGACCAGCCGGCATTACGACCAGACGCGGGTGCCGGTCGGCAGCGAGATCATCCTCGGCTGCCTGGCGCGGCACGCCACGCCGCTCGACGAACTCGTCGTGCTGGATGCCGGCTGCGGTACCGGCGCCTACTCTCGGGCGATCATCGGCCGGATCGGCCGGATCGAGGCGGTCGATTTGAGCGACGGCATGCTGGAAATGGCACGGGCCAAGCTGGCGCCGGAGGCCGAGGCGGGGAAGATCCGGTTCCATCGGGGCTCGATCGCCGAGCTGCCCTTCGAGGCCGGAACCTTCGATGCGGTGATGATCAACCAGGTGGCGCATCATCTGGGCGACACCGGGAAGACCGGTTTCCCGGCGCTCCGGCGGGTCGCCCGGGAGTTCGCCCGCGTGCTCCGCCCCGGCGGGGTCCTGGTGTTCAATCACTGCGCGCAGGCGCAGTTGCGGGAAAGCTACTGGTACGCGCGGCTGATTCCCCGGGCCCATGCGGCCTTTTGCCGACGCTTCGCGCCGCTCGACGAGCTGCGCGCGATCCTTGAGCAGGCGGGCTTCGAGATCCGGGGCAGCTTCGTGCCGCTCGATGCCGTCTGCCAGGGCCCGGCCTACTTCGACGGGCGCGGGCCGCTCAGCAAGACCTGGCGCGACGGCGACTCGATCTGGGCCCAGGTCAGCGAAGAGGAGCTGGCCCGGGCCACGGCACGCATCCGCGCGCTCGATGCCGCCGGCAAGCTCGAGGCCTTCGTCGCCGAGCACGACGCGCGCCGGCCTGAACTCGGCCAGATCACGTTCGTCTTCGCGATGCGCGCTTAGACCGGGGTCGCGAAGCGGCGCGCGCCAAGGCGCTCCGGCTCGTCCCGGACCGCGTGGGCGAGTGGTGGCCGGGCGCAGCCCCTAGAGCAGTTCAAGATTGATTAGAC
>JBHIDD010000001.1:0-36590 GCA_046759925.1 Kiloniellaceae bacterium | reverse complement strand
AGAACAAGAAATCGAATTTCATGCCCTTGGCCCCTACCGAATCTGCATCTTGTCGAGACCGAATGTCGTCTTGAAGGCGTAGAACACCGCGCCGGTCAGCACCAGCAACACGGCGCTCAGCGCCGCCGCCGCGCCCCAGTTCAAGACTTCGTTCGTGTAAAACGCAATGAAGTAGCTGATCATCTGGTCATTGCGGCCGCCGACCAGCGCCGGGGTGATGTAAAAGCCAATCGACAGGATGAACACGAACAACGCGCCCGCGCCGACCCCATGGATGGTCAACGGCAGATATACCTTCAAAAAAGCGACGAGCGGATTCGCGCCCAGCGACTTGGCGGCCCGAACGTAACTCGCCGGTATCCGTTTCATGATGGCGAAAAGGGGCAGCACCATATACGGCAGCAGGATGTGGGACATCGTGATGAAGACGCCGAACCGGTTGTGGATCAGCTGCAGCCTCTCCGACCACAGGGTCAGGAAAATTCCGAAATCGTTGACCACCCCCTGGTTCTGCAGCAGGACCAACCAGGCGGTCGTGCGCACCAAAAGCGATGTCCAGAACGGGATCAAGACAAGGATCATCAGAATGTTGCTGACCCGCGTCGGCAGGTTCGCCATCACGTAGGCCAGAGGATAGCCAAGCACGGTGCAGATCATCGTGATGACCAAACTCATCCAGAAGGTCCGAACCCAGGTCTTGTTGAAAATCCGCTGGTATTTGGGGACCCGAACGACGTCGCCTTGTTGGTCCATGGTCAAGTCGAAGGCGGACAGCAGATAGATAGGCGTAACCGGATTTGCGGTGCGCTTGAGCACGATCCAGTAAGCGCGGTCTCCCCACCGCTTATCCAACTTGATCAGCGCGTCCTTGTAGGACTCCGGGTCGCTCTTCGGAAGCCGCCGCCCGGTCTTGCCAATCAGCGCGTTGAACCCGGACTTGGCGCTGTTGAGCCGCTTGCCGGCCTTGACCAGGCTCCGCGCCTTCTGCGCCTCGCGCATGTCGATAAAGAGCGCCTTGAAGGCGTCGTCTCCGGGCAGCCCCTCGCCCTCCCATTGAGACAGCGCTTCGGTGGCCCGGGGGAGGATGGTGCTGACTTCACGGTCATCGATGCTTTTGAATAGGATGACGCCCACAGGGACGACAAAGTTGATGAAGATGAACAGCAACAGCGGTGCGATCAGGCCGATGGCGACCAGTTTGCGCGCCCGTTCCGTGCGCTGCAGCTGCCTCTTGAGCGCGACCTTATCGACGTCTGCTATCCCGCCAATGACGACCGTCTCGGTCATGGCGCATCCAGGGCACGGCAGTGCTCCGCGGGCCAGCCGATCTCGATTTCCTTTCCTACCCGGAACCCGTGGCGTCCCTCGTGCAACGGGACCTTGACGACGAAGTCCGAGGCCGTCTCGGACAGGCTAACCCTGACCCGGGTGTGATCCCCCAGGTAGATTAGCTCCTCGATCCGGGCGTGAAAGATGTTCTGGCAATGACCCCCGTCCGGGTTGAGGACGACCCGCTCGGGCCGTACCGAAATCAGGGTCCGCGACCCGATGTTGTCAACCTTGACCGGCACGGCCTTCACCACGCCGCCGGCCTCGAGCGCGACCTCGCAGAACCTCTCATCGATGCCGACGACCTTGCCGTAGAGCCGGTTGTTCTCCCCGACGAACTGCGCCACAAACGCGTTCTGAGGGTGCTCGTAAAGTTCGTCCGGAGTACCGAGTTGATAGATACTGCCGTCGTTGAATACGGCAATCCGGTCGGACAGGATCAATGCCTCTGACTGATCATGGGTCACGTAGACAACCGTGATTCCGAGATCATTCTGGATGTGCTTGATCTCCAGCTGCATCTGCTCGCGAAGCTGTTTGTCCAGGGCGCCGAGCGGCTCGTCCATCAGCACCAGCCGCGGCTGAAATACCAGGGCGCGGGCCAGGGCGACGCGCTGCTGCTGACCTCCTGAGAGCTGCGACGGTTGCCGGTCGCCATAGCCGCCCAGCTTCACCATATCCAGCACGGCCTGCGTTTTCGAGACGATCTCTTGCTTGGCGCGTTTGCGGATGGCCAAGGGAAACGCGACGTTTTCCGCCACTGTCATGTGCGGGAACAGGGCGTAATCCTGGAACACCATACCGAGGTCGCGACGGTGCGCGGGCTCCCGCGCCAGAGACCGGCCTTCGATCTGGATCTCCCCGCTCGTCGGATGCTCGAAGCCGGCAAGCATCAGAAGCGTGGTGGTTTTGCCTGAACCGGAAGGTCCCAGGAGGGTTAGGAACTCGCCCCGGCGGATCGTAAGGTTCAAATCCTTGATGACCAGCGTCTCGCCGTCATAGGTTTTCTGGACGTTTATGAAATTGACGAACCCGTCTTTGGTCGCGGATGATTCCACTTGGCCGGCGCGTTCGTTCATTGGTTCGCCACCAACGATCTCGACTCCAGGCTGGCGCTCATTCCAGATGGGCGAGGTATTGTTGCACGAAGTCGCAGCCGACCAATTCGATATAGGCCTTGATCAGCCTCTCGGTAACGGGGCCGAGCACCCGGTCCTCGGAGACCGTGACGTGATTGAAGCGGCTGACCGGGCAAATGCACCAGCTTGTCGACGTGATGAAGATCTCATCGGCATTGTAGGCGTCGTAGAGGTCGAGATCCGTCTCGACGACAGGAATGTCCAGGTCACGCGCCAGGTCGATCACCGTTTGTCGGCTGATTCCCCGGAGAACATACTGTTCCCTGGGCGTAAAGACGGCGTGGTCACGGACCAGGAATATGTTGGAGCCACGGCCTTCGGCGAGGTTGCCGTTTTGATCCAGCAGGATCGGCCAGGCATCCGGATTTTGCCCCCGGACTTCAAATTCGGCCATGAGCAGGGGCATGATGATGTGGGTCTTGGCCCGCGGACTGAGCGAAACCGCCGGCATACGCCGGACCGAAGGCACGATCACCTGGATCCCGTCGCGGAACATGCGCGCTCGGGCCTTCAACGGCAGGGGCAGGCATTCGACGATGACGGTAGGGCCGGTGTCGTCCCAGCCTTCGTCGCCCACGGCATCGATACCGCGCGAGGCTCGTTGGCCGAGCCAGAAATCCCCGTTGTCGCCGCGCAGATGGCGGTTGCGGTCCAGCACCTCCTCCCAGATGGCCATGGACTCCTCGGGGCCGAGCCCGACATCGATCTGCGCGTAGCGTAGCGACCTGTACAGCCGGTCCACGTGTTCCTTGACCTTGAAAGCACAGCCGTTGAACGTGCGCGTCATGTCGAAGACGCCGTCGCCATACTTGAAACTGTGGTCCCGGAACGGAACACGGACTTCGCGCTCGGGCACGTATTCGCCGTTGAAATAGGCGATCCGCTCATTGGGGCGTGCGGTCATGTCCCAAAACCTGGATCAGCATGAAACGGCTGCGGCAGGGCCGAGCGGACACTCACACCAAGCAGCCAGTCCGGTCCGGGTCCCGAACAAGACCGGCGTTCGTGGCCGCTCCCGGGAGACGACCCTATGCTGCAGCAATTCCCTCACTTTGCATCTCTTGCAGACCGCCGAGAAGGGTCTCGCTGAACAGCTCTATTTCCGCTTCGGTCGTCACCGTGGACAAGGCGCCCATGCCCATTTTCGTGATCAATATTCCGTGGTTCAGCAGGTACCGCCAGAGCCATTCAAGCTCCTGCTTTTCCGCCGCCGACGGATAATATGTGCGGTAGTCCGAGATGGCCCGGTCGGTGGTATGAATCCGGAATAGCGACCCCATGCCCGTCACCTGCCCGGGCGCCCCGGCGGTCACGAAAGCCTCGGCCATCTTTGCGCGCGCTAGGGCCCCAAGGCCGTTCAGCCGATCAAATACCGTCGGCGTCAACAACTCCATCGCTGCCAATCCTGCGACCATCGACACCGGGTTGGCGTTGAAGGTGCCGCCTTGGAATACCGGTGGCCGGTCCCTGGTCAGATCGAAAACGGACATCACGTCTTTTCGTCCCGCCACCACGCCAATCGGGAAGCCGCCGCCGACCACCTTGCCCAGTGCCGTCAGGTCCGGTTCGCACTCGAACTCGGTCTGAGCGCCCCGGTAACCAAGGCGGAAGCAAATAACCTCGTCGAAAATCAGCAGCGAACCGGTGCGCCGGGTGAAGCCTCGGACCATGTCGAGGAAATCCGGGGTAGCCGGGATCAGCCCGAACCGGCCCGGAAGCGGGTCAATCAACACACCCGCCAATTCGTCCTTTTGCGTCTCGAGGATCCGCAACGCCTGGTCGGGGTCGTTGAACGGGAGGACGACGACGTCTTCGAGTACACCCTGTGGCGTTCCTACTGCGTAGGGCACCGAATTGGGCCGATCGAGATCGCCCCAGTTCTCGGGCGTGGAATCAAGGCTGACCTCGGCGTAATCGTAGGACCCGTGATAGGACCCTTCAGCCTTGGCGATCTTCGGCCGGCCGGTATAGGCGCGCGCCGCCTTCATGGCGGTCATGACCGCTTCGGTGCCCGAGTTCACAAACCTTACTATGTCGAAGGAGGGAACGCGGGAACACAGGACCTCGGCCAAGGCAATTTCAGATTCCGTCGACAGACCGAAGCAGGTCCCGCGCTCCAGTTGCTCGCGCACTCTTTCCATGATGGCCGGGTGGGCGTGGCCGTGAATGAGCACGGTCATGTTGTTCTGCAGATCCAGACGCTCGACGCCATCGACGTCGACGACCCGGGACCCCGAACCGCGGACGGCATAAACCTGATAGGGAGCCGTATAGACCGCGAACCGGGTGTTGCCACCGGCCAAGACCTTCTGGGCACGTTCGAACAGCTTGGCCGATCGGGAATTGGGATCGGGAAACATCTCAACGCTCCTCCACGCCTGGGCTCATTCCGCCGCGAGCCCTTCCTTTTTCATCGCGTTCAGCCCGGCGAACAGAGTTTCACCGAACTGGTCGATCTCCGCTTCGGTCGTTACCGTGGACAATGCGCCGGTCCCCATCTTGGTCATCAGGAACCCGTGGTTCAGCAAGTACACCATCAGCCACTCGAGGTTCCGCACCTCCTCGGGCGATGGATAGAAAGTGCGGTAACTTGAGAGCGGCCGACTGGTGCAATGGATTCGGAAAAGCGACCCGGCTCCCGTGACCTGCCCGGATGCACGAGCGGCGCCGAAGACTTCGCGGACTCTTCTCCGGGCGCGTGCGCCCAGGTTGTCCAACCACTCGAAGGCCTCCGGAGTCAACAGCTCCAGGCACGCCAGACCCGCGACCATGGTCGTCGGGTTGCCGTTGAACGTGCCACCATGCCACGCGGCGAATCCCTCCCGCGGGTCGAAGACGGACATGATTTCCCGCTTCCCAGCCACGGCCCCCACGGGCATGCCGCCGCCGATGATCTTGCCCAAGGCCGTGAGGTCCGGTTCGCAACCGAACACAGTCTGGGCGCCGTGATACCCGAGACGGAAAGTCAGCACCTCGTCGAAGACGAGGACGGAATTGTTGCGGCGCGTGAACGTGCGCAGCATGTCCAGGTATTCCCGTTTGGCCGGGATCAGCCCGGAGCGAACCGGCATCGGATCGATGATCACTCCGGCTAGTTCATGCGCATGGCGTTTCAAGAGACGTTCGGACGCCGCGGTGTTATTGAACGGCAGGATGATGATGTCCTTGAGAACCCCTTCCGGCGTGCCCCGAGACATCGGTACGGACGCCGGAGCTGCTTCGTCCCCCCACTCCCTGGGCGAGGAGGCGTTGCTGATTTCCATGAGGTCCGAGGTGCCGTGATAGACGCCTTCGCACTTCGCGATCTTTGGACGCATGGTGTATGCGCGCGCCGCCTTGATCGTGGCCAGCACCGCTTCGGTGCCGGAATTGGCGAAGCGAATGTGTTCGATCGAGGGCACGCGCGAACAGATAAGCTCGGCGAGCGCTATTTCCGATTCCGTCGCCATGCCGACGCATGCGCCACGGCCAATTTGCTCTTGGACGCGCTCGACGATTACTGGATGGGCATGCCCATGGATGAGCGCGGTGAAGTTGTTGTTCAGGTCGACCCGCTCCACGCCATCGACGTCGACGACTCGGGTCCCAGAGGCATACGCGGCGTAAATTTGATGCGGTGGCCAATATAGGCTGGTGCGCGTGTTGCCGCCCGGCATGACCTCGCAGGCCCGTTCGTATAATTTTCCTGACCGGGATTTGAAATCGGGAAACATCCGCGTTCTCTCTCACACGTGGGCCGAACCGGCCGATATTTTCCCTCCCCGTATTCCCACCGGCAATTATCTCAGTCGTCCCTCGGGCGGTCGTGATCCTGTTATCCCAAGCCATTGCCGCCGATCCAGCCCCACCTCCGATACATGAGCGAGTGCGTGTTGGCAGCGCGTGGATAGGTTAACAGGTTTATCGAATGTCGGGGGAACCACGGAAGCGTCAATGAGGATCCCGCCGAATTGCACCGACGGCGCGGCCCGGGCTGGCGCTTGTCCGGGCCGCGTCTGCCGGTATCTGCGCCGTGACACTTACGCGTTATCGGGCCTTATTGTCCCAGCCAGGCCTGGAAACGGATTTCGTAGTCGTCGAGGTGATCGCCCCAAAACCGGGAGTTAACAACCCAGGCCGTCTTCAGGTTGTCCGGGTTGATTGGCATCTCCTTGGCGAGCTCCGGAGGCATTGCCGCCAAGGCCTTCGGCACCGGCGGCGGATACAAGATGTGTTCGACAATCCGGGCCGCGTTCTTGGGTTGGCTGGCATACTTGATGAACTCAATCGCGTTCGCCTTATTCTTGGCGCCCTTCACGATCGCCCACATGTCGCCGCTATAGCCCTGGCGGTCCCAGAAGAACTCGATCTGCGGGGCCGATTTGGCAGCAACCCCGAGACGCCCATTGGTCCCGGTGGACATGATCACCTCGCCATCGGCCAACAATTGACCCGGCTGTGCCCAATTGGTGAACCAGACCTTCACATGCGGCTTGATCTCGTCCAGCTTCTTGAAGGCGCGCGCGACGCCTTCGTCGGTGCCCAATACGTCGTACAGCTCTCCAGGAGAAACCCCGTCCGCCAACAGCGCGAATTCCAGGTTGTGCTTGGGCCATTTTTTCATGGCACGGGGTCCGGGGAACTTCTCGACGTCCCAAAAATCGGCCAGGGTATTCGGCTTTTCGCCAGGGAACTTTTCGGCGTTATAGCCAATCACGATCGAGGCGATGATGGCGCCGACACCACATTCATGGGTCCAGCCCGGGAGAAAATTGTCCTTGCCGCCGAACATTGCGGGATCAATGGGTTCGACCAATCCTTCGTCACACGCAAGCGGAAGCTGTCCATCAGAAATGCCGACCACGTCCCAGGTCACGTTTCCGGACTGGACCATGGCCCGAAGCTTGGCCATCTCGCCGCTCCATTCGTCTTCGAGAACGTTAACGTTTTTCTCCTTCGCGAACGGCTCGAACCAAGCCTTGCGCTGCGCCTCCTGGAAAGAGCCGCCAAACGATGTGATGGTCAGTTTTCCATCGGCGCTCGCCGGTACCGGCACGCTCAACGCCGCGGCGATGATCCCCACACCGACGAAGACCGCGGTGAGGTATTCTAGTTTGCATCCACGCATCTCCTCTTCCTCCCTATTTGTGCGTTCGCACGTCAACCGCTCTTCCCGATATCGATTCCTCCAGGCCCAGATGGCCGCGAAGCGTTCATGAATCACCGGGACAATGGAATCATCGGGACATGATTGCGATTTTCGGATATACCTATATAGCTCTAGAACTATGATCAACATCGAATTGCATGTCAACGGCGGCGTTGGCTTGGCCGGGGACCGCGTCTGAAATCGTCAGGAAAAAGGGTTGAAACCGCCAGCAAAACGGAGGAATCCGTTACTGCACCGGCATCCCATGGATACCGGGAGGCGGCCGGAAAATTGCCATCGGCCCCAGGCACTGCGATTCGGACGTGCGAGAACTGGTCTCGAGTCCACCAGAAGCAGACAAAATACCTGGACTCGCGGCCGCGGGACCGGAAGGAGCCATTCGCGTCGGAGAGAATTCCATCCTCAGATTAGACCGGAAGAAGCTTTCGCCATGTATTTCGTCATTCACTGCAGCGACAAGCCGAACGCGGCCAAGCTGCGGACAGAAAACCTCCATTTCCACGTCGATTATCTGAACACCCAGTTGGACAAATTGATCTGGGCCGGCGCCAGGCAGGAAGACGACGGCAAGACGCTCTACGGCAGCTTCTTCATCGTCAGCGTACCGGACCGCAAGGCCGCCGAGGCCTTCTCGGAGGGCGACCCGTTCACCAAGGCCGGCCTGTTCGAGCGCGTCGAGATCAGCAACGTACGCCGGGGCATTTTCAACCCCGAACTAGCAGCCGAGCCGACCTGAGCCCGGTTGATCTCGGGATACGGGAGTTCGTTCGCTGACCGAAGTCATCGATATGACCACATGCTCCGGCCGCCTCGTCTTCCACATTTTTGCAAGCCTAAGCAGAGTGTTCTTGATCCGGCCACGAATGGCCGGGCCAAGATCACTCTGCAAGCGCTTAAAAGTCCAGCAGGTTTTGCGAAGCCCGCCCACACGCGCTTCCCGAAGGGCCGCTCCGGCAACCCGAAGGGCCGGCCCAAGGGCACCAGGAACTTTCGAACCGACCTGCGCGAGGAGCTGGCCGAGCCCGTCAGTCTCCGGCAGGACGGGCGCGCTACGACGGTCTCCAGCCAGCGCGCCGCCCTCAAACAGCTGCGCGCCACGGCCCTCAAGGGCGACCGGCACGCCCGCGATCGCTTCCTCGGTCTGGCCGAGCGCTACGGCAAGGAGGAAGCGGCCGAGGAAGCCGAACGCGCGCTCTCCCAGGCGGACCAGGACATTCTTGAGCGCTTCAAGGATCGGACCATTCGAGAGCACCAGGCCAAGAAGGCGACAAATGCGGGCGACGAGCAGGAGGAGGAGCCGGAGGAATGAGCGATCGCGACGTCTTAACAGCGCTCCTGCGCAGCGACCTCTCGAGCTTCGTCCAGAAAGCCTTCCGGACCGTGTCTCCGGGCGACGCCTATCGTCACAACTGGCACATCGATGCCATCGCCTGGGCGCTTGCGCGAACCGCCGCGCGCAGCGGCAACCATCATCGAAAGTTATGGACACCGAATTCGGCCAAGAAAGAGACGCGGCCGTTTTCGCCAGGAGACTGCGGACTTCGCCGTCCCTCGGCGCAACTTTCGGAAGGACTACGGGGCGGACGCGCGGAAACCGCGCGAGAACTGCGTCCGCCTACAAGAGAGGGAATAAACCCAAGGACCGGGTGGTGGAGCCGAGGGGGGTCGAACCCCTGACCTTCGCATTGCGAACGCGACGCTCTCCCAACTGAGCTACGGCCCCACGCCCGCTCCGTGGACTTGGGAAGGCCCGACTCGGCCGTCAAGGCCCGGCCTCGGGCGCGCGGATAATGGGAACAACGCCTGCCCCTGTCAAGCGGACCAAGCCGCCGCGGCGCGGCGGCGCCCCGGGGCGGGACCGCCTTGTCTCGCCCCGAAGTGCCCGTTACGCTAACGGCCGATTCGTTCCCCGTCCCCGCTTGCGGACTCGCCGATGAAATCCCTCTATCTGCTGGTCGACACGGTCCTGGGACTTTACTTGTGGACCATCATCCTCTACGTGATCATGAGCTGGCTGATCGCCTTCAACGTGATCAACACTTACAACCGGTTCGTCAGCACGGTGGGCGGGTTCCTGCACCGCCTGACCGAGCCGGGGCTGCGGCCCATCCGCGGCATCCTGCCGGTCCTGGGCGGCATCGACCTGGCGCCGCTCGCGCTTTTGCTGCTGATCTGGTTCGCCCGCAACCTTCTGTGGGAATACTGGGGGAGCGCGGTCTAGCCTTGCCCGACTTCGGCGCCCCGTTCGCCGCCGCCCGCGACGGCGTCAACGTCATGGTGCGGCTTACGCCGGGCGCCGGGCGCAACCGGGTGGACGGCCTCGCCCGCGAGGCCGACGGCGCCGTGTGGCTCAAGGCGGCGGTGACCGCCGCGGCCGAGGGCGGCAAGGCCAACGCCGCGCTCGCGAAGCTCTTGGCCAAGGAATGGCGGGTGCCGAAGACCAGCGTGCGCGTGGTCCGCGGCGCCACCAGCCGGCGCAAGACCCTCCACATCGCGGGGGACCCGGCGGCACTTTCCGCGCGGTTGGCCAGGTGGATGAAGTCGCATGACGGCTGACGCCAAGATCATCGACGGCGCGGCGTTCGCAAAACGGCTGCGCGCCCGCGTTGCCGAAGCGACCGCGAAGATCAAGACCGCCCACGGGCTCGTGCCCGGCATCGCCGTGGTGCTCGTCGGCGACAACCCGGCGAGCCAGGTCTACGTCCGCAACAAGAGCCGCGCCGTGGGGGCCGCGGGCATGGTCCCGTTCGACAAGCGGCTCGGGGCGGAGACCGGCGAGGCGGAGCTCTTGGCGCTGGTGCGCGGGCTCAACGCCGACGAGCGCGTCCACGGCATCCTCGTTCAGCTGCCGCTGCCCGAGCGGATCGACGCGCGGGCCGTGATCGACGCCATCGATCCGGCCAAGGACGTGGACGGATTCCACGTCGTCAACGCCGGGCGGCTCGCCACCGGCGGCGAAGGGCTGGTGCCGTGCACGCCGCTGGGCTGCCTCATGCTGCTGAAGAGCGAGCTCGGCGACCTCTCGGGCAGGCGGGCGGTGGTGGTCGGCCGCTCGAACATCGTCGGCAAGCCGATGGTCCAGCTCCTGCTGAAGGAAAACTGTACGGTGACCGTCGCCCATTCCCGGACCCGGGACCTGCCTGGCGTCTGCCGCGAGGCGGACATCCTGGTCGCCGCGGTTGGCCGGCCCCGGATGGTCAAGGGTGACTGGATCAAGCCCGGCGCCACCGTGATCGACGTCGGCATCAACCCGATCGAGGGTAAAGGCGGCAAGACCCGCCTGGTCGGCGACGTCGCGACCGAAGAGGCGGTCAAGGTCGCCGGCGCGATCACGCCGGTTCCCGGCGGCGTCGGGCCGATGACCATCGCCTGCCTGCTGGCGAATACCGCCATCGCCGCCTGCCGGCAAAAGGGGCTGGCTGTGCCCGCGTTCTGACCGACCCGTCGGGAGCGGCCGCGCCGAACGATTGCCTTGGGCTGGACGCGACTCCGGCGGGGACGCGATAATCGCCGCCATGACCGGGACCTTGGACGCGCTTTTCGCCGCGACCCTTTGCTTCGTGGGCGGCCATTTCCTGCTGTCCAGCGAGACCCTGCGCGCCCTGCTGGTCAGGCGGCTCGGCCCGCAGGGCTTCCTGATCGGCTATTCCTTGAGCGTAAGCGCGGCCTTCATCTGGATGGTGGCGGCCTATGGCGAGGCGCCGACCGTCGCGGTCTGGTTCCCGCCCGCGGGGTTTTTCTGGATCCCGGTCGCGGTCATGCCGGTGGCGATCTTGCTGGCGGTCGCGGGCGTCACCACGCCGAATCCGACCCTGGTCGGCGCCGAGCGGCGGCTCAGTACCGGCGGGCCCGAGACGCCGGCCCCCGGGATCATCAGCATCACCCGCCATCCCTTCCTCTGGGGCACGGCGCTCTGGGCGGTCTCGCACCTTGCGGTCAACGGCGACCTGGCCAGCATCATCATGATGACCGGGATCCTGGTCCTGAGCTCGGCCGGCATGTGGCACATCGATCGGCGCCGCGAGGCGGCCCTCGGCGCCGCCTGGGGCCCGGTCAAGCTGACCACCAGCGTGATTCCCTTCGCGGCGGTGTTGACCGGGCGCGGCAAGCCCGACTGGACGGGGATCGGCTGGTGGCGGCCGGCGCTTGCGCTCGCGATTTATGCCGTTCTGCTCCACCTTCACGGGTCTGTCATCGGCGTTCCCGCCTGGCAGGGCTAACGTCCCTGGCGCTTCAGCAGGCGCAGGCGGAGCGCGTTCAATTTGATGAAGCCCTCGGCGTCGCGCTGGTCGTAGACGGCATCCTCCTCGAAGGTCACGTGCGCGCGGCTGTAGAGCGAGTGCGCCGACTTGCGGCCCACCACGGAGACGGATCCCTTGTAGAGCTTGAGCCGCACGGTGCCGGTGACCTGCGCCTGGCTCCGGTCGATAAGCGCCTGGAGCATCTCGCGCTCGGGGGAAAACCAGAAGCCGTTGTAAATGAGCTCGGCGTAGCGCGGCATGATCTCGTCCTTCAGGTGCGCCGCGCCCTTGTCCAGCGTGATCGATTCGATCCCCCGGTGGGCGGCCAGCAGCACCGTGCCGCCCGGGGTTTCGTAGACCCCGCGGCTCTTCATGCCGACGAAGCGGTTCTCCACCAGATCGACCCGGCCGATGCCGTTGGCCCCGCCCAGCTCGTTCAAGCGGGTCAGGAGCGCGGCCGGCGAAAGGCGCGTCCCGTCGACGGCCACCGGATCGCCCGCCTCGAACTCGATCTCGACGAAGGCGGGCGCATCGGGCGCCGCTTCCGGCGCGACCGAGCGCGAATAGACGTACTCCCCGGGCGTCACCCAGGGGTCCTCCAAAGCCTTGCCCTCGGCCGAGATGTGCAGCAGGTTGGCATCGACCGAAAACGGCGCCTCGCCGCGCTTGTCCTTGGCGATCGGGATCTGGTGCCGCGCGGCGAAGTCGATCAGCTTGCTCCGGCTGGTCAGGTCCCACTCGCGCCAGGGGGCGATCACCTTGATGTCGGGTTTGAGCGCATAGTAGGCGAGCTCGAAGCGCACCTGGTCGTTGCCCTTGCCGGTCGCGCCGTGGCAGACGGCATCGGCCCCGGTCTGCCCGGCGATCTCGATCTGGCGCTTGGCGATCAGGGGCCGGGCGATCGCGGTGCCCAAGAGATAGGCCCCCTCGTAGAGCGCGTTGGCCCGGAACATCGGGAAGACGTAGTCGCGCACGAAGGTCTCGCGCAGGTCCTCGATATGGATCTCCTTGACCCCGAGCATCGCGGCCTTCGCGCGGGCCGGGGCCAGCTCCTCGCCCTGGCCCAGATCCGCGGTGAAGGTCACCACCTCGCAAGCATAGGTTTCCTGCAGCCATTTGAGGATGACCGAGGTGTCGAGGCCGCCGGAATAGGCGAGCACGGCTTTCTTGATCTCGCGCACGGGACGCTCGCGCCTGTGTTCGGGCACGACGGAAAAACGCCGGCGGAGTATTGGGGAATCCGCGCCCCGGGGCAAGGCCGCAAAGGCGCCTGGATCGGTGGCGCGGAAATCCGGGCAATCCGAAATCCGGGGACGGTCGAGGCCCTGGCCAAACGCGCCGGTGCGCCGGCCGGAGTCGTGCCGCGGCGTCGCGGGTTTCGGCGTGCCGCGGGATGGCGGTTGTCGCGGGCGTCGGATTTACGGGAGGCAATTAAAGGGCAATTAAAGGGACGCCATACTTAATTCAATTACGCAATTAGCGCAATTACGGGGACGCCACAATTCCAATTACGCGGACGCCATACTTAATTCTCCAATTAAAGGGACGCCATACGTAATTCCAGTACTTCATTCGCGTGTCCTTCGCGTGTCCTTGGCCGGATCTCAAGCCAAGGGTCCGACTCCGCGGCGACGTTCTCTGCCTTTGGTCCCATAGCCGGGAAAATCGAATTCAGTATGGTGTCTGGCGAATTGTGGTGTCTGGAGAATTGCGCTTCCGCCGCGTCTCGAGGGGCGCGGGAGCGGCCCGGTCCCGATCGTCGAACGACGTGCCGTCCTGACCGCACGGAAGGCGCGCATTGATCGATTGTCTCGCCAAGGGTAATCCCCGAGGATGGGCGGGCGAAACGCACGCGGCCGGCAGGGGAGGCGAACCATGAAGGCGGTGGTCATTCACGCGCACGGCGGCGTTGACAAGCTGACCTATCAGGACATCGCGACACCGGAACCCGGCTTCGGCGAGATCCTGATCCGGATCAAGGCCGCCGGCGTCAATCACTTCGACCACGATATCCGCGAGGGCATATCCGGCGTCGAACAGGAGCTGCCGCACGTGTTGGGCATCGAGGGGGCCGGCGAGGTCGCCGAGGTCGGCGCGGGCGTGACCAACGTCAGGGCCGGCGACCGCGTGGCGCCGTACAATCTGATCTGCGGCAGCTGCCGGAACTGCCTCTCGGGCCTCGAGAACATCTGCCTCAACCGCGCCCGCCTCGGCGTCAACCGATGGGGGACCTACGCCGAATACGTCAGGGTCGGGCAGCACCACGTCATACCGCTCCCCCGGACCCTCGGCTACGAGCAGGCGGCCGCCTGCCCATGCTGTTTCGGCACCACCTGGAACATGGCGGTTAAGATCGGCAAGGTCCAGGCCGGCGAAGACGTCCTTATAAACGCCGCGGGCAGCGGCATCGGCAGCGCGGCCATCCAGATCGCCAGGCTGCACGGGGCCCGCGTGATCGCCAGCGCGAGCAGCGAGGCCAAGCTCGCGAAGGCGAAGGACATCGGCGCCGACGAGGTGATCAACTACACCACGCAGAGCCTCGCCGACGAAGTCCTGAAGCTGACCGGCGGCAAGGGCGCCGACCTGGTCATCGAATCGGTCGGCGGCCATGTCCTGGTCGACAGCATCAAGGCGCTGCGCTTCGCCGGGCGCATCGTGACCTGCGGCGCGCACGCCGGCGAGCACGTCGATCTCGACGTCATCGAACTGTTCCGCAAGCAGATCACGCTTCACGGGAACCATTACGCGCCGCGCGCGCAGATCGCCCGTGTCCTGAATCTGGTGGCCGAGGGCAAGCTGAAGCCCGTGATTCACGCAAGCTTCCCGCTCGAAGACGCGCGCGAGGCCGCAAGGGTCATGGCCGAGCGTCGCGCGTTCGGCAAGATGATCCTGATTCCTTAGCACGGCACCGGAGGCGAACCCGCACAGGCGCGGGTCCGCAGGCGCGTTGGCCGGAGGGCGACACCCTATGGGCGCGGGCGAACCGTGACCGGGGCGAGGCGAAAATCGTCACGCCACCTCGAACAGGCCGGCCGCGCCCATGCCGCCGCCGACGCACATGGTCACGACCACGCGCTTCGCACCGCGCCGGCGCCCTTCGATCAGCGCGTGCCCGGTCATGCGCGCGCCGGTCACGCCGACGGGATGGCCGATGGCGATGGCGCCGCCGTCGACGTTCAGGCAATCCGGGGACAGTATACTATTTTTGCGCAGCCGCGCCCTCGGGCGCGCCGGTTCGAGGCGCCGGCCGGAAGGGGCCCGGCCGCGCCGCGGCGCAAGGCTTTGGCGGCGGACCCGCCCCAAGCGAAGAAAATGGTATACTGTCCCCGAATTCCGGCGCTTGTAGAACGGTGTGCCGTCAGTCCTCGAAGGCCGCGCGGTTCCCGGCGCCGAACTCCCGCACCGCATTGCCGTAGGCGATCGCCTTTGCCACATCGGCGGGAAGCTGGGCGAGCCAGCGGCGATGTTCGTCCACGAGGTCGCGATACATATCCCAGCGCGCCGTCACGTAGGTGTCGGTCCCGATCATGAAGCGGTCCGCGTGGCGCACGAACAGGCCGCGCCAGGCCGGATCGAGGCGGCCCTCGGGGGCGATGTCGGCCGCCCGGAACGACAACTCGGTCGTCAGCCCGGGGTAGCCGGCGAGGAGCCCGCCGATGGCTTCGGGCGGCGCGCCCATCCCGGCATGGGCCCACAGGATCTGCAATCCCGGTTCCATGGCGAACAATGCGCGTATCGGACCGGCGCCGGCATGGACGTGCAGAACCAGGCCCCGTGCCGCCGCGAGACGAGCCAGACGGGTGATTTGCGGGGTCCCGGCGTCGCCGTCTTCGAACAGGTGAAACTCGCCGATTCCCCTGTAGCGGCCGCTGTCGAGCCGCGCCACGACGTAGTCCAGGATGTCCTGGTTCCGGAACCAGTCGGCCATGTCGGCGCGGCTGCGATACGGACGAAGCAGCGGAACGACGCGATCTCGGGCCGCGGCATGCAGCCTGAGCGTGCCGTCGTCCGGGGTGCTGGAGACGAGGGCCCTCGGGACTCCGGCCGCGTCCAGCACCTCCAGGATTCTCGCGGGCCCATAGGATTGCCACGCCGCCCGGCTGTAATGGATGTGGGTATCGAAGATCGGTATCCGCTGGTCGGCTTTGGGAGACGGGCTCGCCATCGCGATCGTGGCGAGCGCCCGCGATCCCTCGGCAATATTCACCATGGCCGGCTCCCCGTTACGATCGCGGCATGGTAGCCGGTCGCATTTGCCGTGCCTATGGCCCCGCAGCCGGCCGCCGGATGAGCGTGGCGCAACGAAGAATTCCGCGGCCGGGCAATGCCGGCACTTCGCGGCCCCGGCGATGTCGGTTAGAGTCGGTGCCGGGACCAGGCCACCGAGGACCCGCCCGATCGCCCGGACACGACCGCCATGATCATCGATCCAGCCGTCGCCGAGGCCGGCCCGCTCAGACGCGCCGTCCGCGACGCCACGCGCGCGGATGAAACCGCGATCGTCCGGCGACTGCTCGACGAGGCCGAGCTTCCCCCCGACGCCCTCGAGCGCATCGCCGCGCGCGCCCGGGCGCTGGTCGCCGCGGTGCGCCGGGAGCGCGTCGGCCGGGGCGGGCTGGACGCCTTCCTCCACGAGTTCCGGCTCTCCAGCAAGGAGGGCGTCGTGCTCATGTGCCTGGCCGAGGCGCTCCTGCGGGTTCCCGACGCCGAGACGGTCGACAGGCTGATCAAGGACAAGATCGCCACCGCCGACTGGGAGGCCCACCTGGGCAAGAGCGATTCGGTCTTCGTCAATGCCTCGACCTGGGCGCTGATGCTGACCGGCCGCGTCGTGCGCCTGGACGAGCAGGACACGCAGGATCTCGCCGGCACCCTGCGCCGCCTGGTCCACGACAGCGGCGAGCCGGTGATCCGCGCCGCCGTGACCCAGGCGATGCGCATCCTGGGCCGCCAGTTCGTCATGGGCCGCACGATCGCGGAGGCCCTCGAGCGGGCCAGGCCGGAGGAACAGCGGGGTTACCGCCATTCCTACGACATGCTCGGCGAGGCGGCGCGCACCATGGCCGATGCGAAGCGCTATTTCGCGGCCTACCGCAGCGCCATCGCGGCGCTCGGCGCGGCGGCCGGCGGCCGGGGACCGGTCGAATCGCCGGGCATCTCGGTCAAGCTTTCGGCGCTGCATCCGCGCTACGAGTTCGCCCAGCGCGCGCGGGTGATGGACGAGCTCGTCCCGTGCCTCAAGGCGCTGGCGGCCGACGCAAAGGGCCAAGGCATCGGCCTCACCGTCGATGCCGAGGAGGCCGACCGCCTGGAGCTCTCCCTCGATGTCGTCGAGGCGCTCTCCGGCGATCCGGAGCTGGCCGGCTGGAACGGCGTCGGGCTGGCCGTGCAGGCCTACCAGAAACGCGCCGGCTTCGTCCTCGACTGGCTGGCCGACATGGCCCGGCGCCACGAGCGGCGGCTCATGGTCCGCCTGGTCAAGGGCGCCTACTGGGACACCGAGATCAAGCGGAGCCAGGAAGCGGGCTTGTCCGACTATCCGGTGTTTACCCGCAAGTCCGCGACCGACGTTTCGTATCTCGCCTGCGTCAAGCGTCTGTTCGCCAGCCCGGACGCCTTCTACCCGCAATTCGCGACCCACAACGCGCACAGCCTGGCTGCGGTCCTGGAGATGGCCGGCGAATCCCGCGACTTCGAGTTCCAGCGCCTGCACGGCATGGGCGAGGCGCTCTACGAGCAGGTCGTCGGCGCAGACCGGCTGAACCTGCCGGTGCGGGTCTATGCGCCGGTCGGCAGCCACGAGGACCTGCTGGCCTACCTGGTGCGCCGGCTGCTCGAGAACGGCGCCAACACCTCCTTCGTCAACCGCATCGTCGACGAGAAGCTGCCGATCGAGGAGATCATCGCCGACCCGGTCGCCCGGGTTCGCGCCTTGCGCGCGATCCCGCATCCGAAAATACCGCCGCCCGCCGCGCTCTACGGCGCCGAGCGGCGCAACGCGGCGGGCCTCGATCTTTCGGACCCCCAGGCCTTGGCGCCGCTCGGCGCGGCGATGGCGGCGGCCGCGGCGCGCGACTGGAGTGCGGCCCCGCTGGTCGGCGGCATCGCCCGGAACGGGACGGCGCGGCCGGTCTACGATCCGGCGGATCACCGGCGCGCGGTCGGCGAGGTGGTGGAGGCCGGCCGCGGCCACGTCGACCAGGCGCTCGGCCGCGCCCATCGGGCGGCCGGCGATTGGGACGCGACCCCGGCCGAGGACCGCGCCGCCTGCCTCGATCGCATGGCGGGCTTGATCGAGGACAACCGGGCCGAGCTCATGGCGCTCTGCGTCCGAGAGGCCGGCAAGACCATCGGCGATGCCAACGCCGAGGTCCGCGAGGCGGTCGACTTCTGCCGTTACTACGCGGCCCGGGCGCGCGCCGATTTCGCCGGACCGACCGCCTTGCCGGGGCCAACCGGCGAGCGCAACGAGGTGGCGCTGCACGGGCGCGGGGTCTTCGCCTGCATCAGCCCGTGGAATTTCCCGCTGGCCATCTTCACCGGCCAGGTGAGCGCCGCTTTGGCCGCCGGCAATGCGGTCATTGCCAAGCCGGCCGAACAGACGCCGCTGATCGCCGCCGCCGCCGTGCGCCTCCTGCACCGGGCCGGGGTACCGGGCGATGTCCTGCATCTGCTGCCGGGCGACGGGCCGAGCGTCGGCGGCCCGCTGGTGGCCGATCCGCGGGTGGCGGGGGTGGCCTTCACCGGCTCCACCGAGACGGCGAAGCTGATCAACGAGACGCTGGCCAAGCGCGACGGCCCGATCGTGCCACTCATTGCCGAGACCGGCGGGCAGAACGCCATGATCGTGGATTCGACCGCGCTGCCCGAACAGGTGGTCGCTGACGTGATCGCCTCCGCCTTCCAAAGCGCCGGGCAGCGCTGCTCGGCCCTGCGCGTCCTGTTCCTGCAGGAGGAGGTCGCCGACAAGATGCTGGAGATGCTCGCCGGCGCCATGGAGGAGCTGATCGTCGGCGACCCGGCCTGGCTGTCCACCGACGTCGGCCCGGTGATCGATTCCGAGGCGCAAGCCATGCTCGACGGCCATGCCAGGCGCCTGACCGCGGACGGCCGCCTGATCAGGCGCGCCAAGCCGGGTCCGGGCACGGAGCACGGCAGCTTCGTGGCGCCCGCGGTCTTCGAGATCGAATCGCTCGGCCGGCTGCAGCGCGAGGTCTTCGGGCCCATCCTCCACGTCATCCGCTACCGGGCCGATCGCCTGGATGGCGTGCTGGAGGCGATCAACGGCACCGGCTACGGGCTGACGCTGGGCATTCACAGCCGGATCGATTCGACCGTGGCCTACATCCACCGGCGCCTGCGCGTCGGCAACGCCTACGTCAACCGCAACATGATCGGCGCCGTGGTCGGCGTGCAGCCCTTCGGCGGCGAGGGCCTCTCCGGGACCGGACCCAAGGCGGGCGGACCGCGCTACCTCTACCGCTTCGCCACCGAGCGGACGCTCAGCATCGACACCACGGCGGCCGGCGGCAACGCCTCGCTCATGTCGCTTGGCGAGGATTTGCCGGTCTAGCGCTTGGGGCCGTTACGCGCGCCCGGCCGAACCGGGCCGGTAGCGCCCGTCAGGCCGCCGCGTGCGCTGCCACGGGGAGGTTCTTCAAGCGCTCCTCGGCGAGCCGGTCGGCGGCTTCCGAGGTCGGGATGCCCGATGCATCGGCGCGGCTGAAGATCTCGCGCAGGGTGTCGTGAATCCTGGCCACGTGGTCGACCGCCTCGGCCTTGTCGTAGGACGGTCCCTCGTGGCTGATATGGATGATGCCGCCCGCGTTGATGACGTAGTCGGGGGCGTACAGTACGCCGCGCCGGGTCAGCTCCGCGCCGTGGCGCGGCTCGGCCAACTGGTTGTTGGCGGAGCCCGCGACGATCTTTGCTTTGAGCCGGGGAATCGTCTCGTCGTTGAGGATCGCGCCCAACGCGCAGGGCGCGAAGACCTCGGCCTCGACGCCGTAGATGCGGTCCGGCTGGACGACCCGGGCGTCGAAGTCCTGGGCGGCGCGCTCGACCTCGGCCCGGTCGATGTCGGTGACGGTCAGCTTGGCCCCGTCGCCGGTCAGATAGCGGCACAGGCGATAACCGACGTGGCCCAAGCCCTGGACCGCCACGCGTATGCCCTCGAGCGAGCTCTTGGCCAGCTTGTGCGCGACCGCCGCGCGGATGCCCATGAAGACGCCGTAGGCCGTGGACGGCGACGGATCCCCGGCGCCGCCCGCCCGGGTTCCCGCCACGTGTCTGGTTTCACGCCCCATCACCTCGACGTCGTCGACCGAAATCCCGACGTCCTCGGCGACGATGTAGCGCCCGCCGAGCGACTCGACGAAGCGGCCCATGGCGCGGAACAGGTCGTCGGACTTCATGGTGTGCGGATCGCCGATGATGACCGACTTGCCGCCGCCGTAGGGCAGGTCCGCAAGCGCCGACTTGTAAGTCATGCCGCGGGCCAGGCGCAGGGCATCGGTCAGCGCCTCGTCTTCCGTGGCATACGGCCACATGCGGCAGCCGCCGACGGCGGGTCCTCGTCTGGTGTCGTGGATGGCGATGATGGCCTTCAGGCCGCTCCCGGCGTCGCGGCCGTACACGACCTGCTCGTGGTCGGCGAATTCCGGATGGTCGAACATCGACATGGCGACCTCGTGGTCAGCCGCGCCTGGCCGAATCCGCGGGCCGGCGCCGCATCTTTTTGCAGAGATGTCGTCAATTTAAAAATCTTTCAATAACAATCGTTTAAGGGAGCTTAAAAAGACAGAATTTTAGATAAAGCGGCCGCTCAGGGTTCGAAGGGCTCGGTTTTGGCCGGCTCGCGGTAATTTTATTTCCAGGCCGTCTCGGGCCGAATCGGTGTTCCGGCAGGGCCTGGGGATCGCCGGGCCAGTCACGGGCTTCGGCCAGGGGTCCTCAACCCGAACCGGCGTCGCGCTCGGCGAGCAGCCGGTAGGCCGCTTGCCACAGCCTCAGGGCGTCGATCATGCCGCCGGGGCTGAGGTCCACATGGGCCAGGTTGTCCACCAGGTACAAGGTCACCCGGCTATCGGGCAAGGTGCCGGCCAGCGCCTTGCTTTCGCTGTAGGGGATGATGGCGTCCTCGCGCCCGTGGACCAGGATCAGCCTGGCCGCCAGCTTCGAGAGGTCCCGCCGTTTGAGGTCGAGCGCCGCCATGTCGGCACGGACCGCCGCGGGCAGCCGCGCGATCAGGGCCGGCACGGCCTCGGGATCCGCGTTGACCAGCAGGGCGTAGACCGCCCGGCCTTCGGCCCCGAGCTTGGCCGCGAGATCGCCGATCTCCGCGGTGAGGTCGCGCAGCTTGCGCGCCGCCATGGCGCTGAGAAGCACCCGGTCGCGGGCGTCCTCGAGGCGCCGGGCGTTGCTCCGCACGAAGACCCACTTGCCGTAGGCATTGGGCGCCCGGTGGCGCCAGGAAATCTCCGCCCCGTCGCGGAAATATCCGGTGGTGAAAAAGGTCACCACCGCCTCGATGTCGTAGTAGCCGCCGATCGCCATGACGAAGCGCACATGGTCGCGGGCGTCCTCCTGCAAGGCGGCCAGCACGGCGGGGCCGGCGGCGTAGGAAATGGCGATGAGCCCGACCGCAGGCGGCACCCCCGTTCCGCTCAGCGCGGCGAGGTGCCGGACGGCGTCGGCGATGACCCGGGCGTCGGCCGGATCCACGTTGAGATCGCGCAGGTTTTCGATCTCCGGGACCAGGACGGCGAATCGCGCCCGTGCCAGGGTCATGGCGAAGGCGACGAGCCGTGGATCGTCCTTGCCCTCGGGCGCGGCCCCGGGGACCAGGACCAAGGCGGCTTTCGCTCGATCGCCCGGCCGGTAGAGATCGCCTGTGCGTTCCCGGCCGTCGATGCGGTAGGCCAGCGCGCGGCGCCGCGGTTCGGGGGTGACCTCCTTGAGCGCGCTGGGCGCGGGCCCCGCGGCCAGGTCGCCGAGCAGGCGCCAGGCCTCGACCGCCCGCGTCGGCGAACAGGCGGCAAGCGCGAGTCCGACACACGAAAGCCAAAGGGCCGGTAGGCTGCGTGTTATGTGGGGCATTAATGCGGCTTGTCGATCGGAACATCAGCAGTCAAAGCCGCCATCCCTCCTGGCGCAGCATATCGAAAAAGCGGACATGCTTGACGCCGATTGCGCCGCATACGATCGGTATACTTGGTCTATTCGCGAGGCTTCCACCTTGCTCGGCCGAAACGACATACCAGCCGTTGATATCAGCTAATGCAATAACAAATGGGTCAGCCTTGTCGATACCACGCGCCTTCTTAGGATTTTGATATGCAGCCATCAATTCCGCCACTCGCCGCTGAATATCCTGGTCTTCCTCAGCGAAGAAATCCGGCTGGTCCAAACACCACTTCCGAAGATCACCCTCGGCGAGCTCGTCCTTGACGCTACGGATCGCCCGCAAACGGCCTTCAGCGATCAAGCCTTGCAATTTTGGGACGAGACCGGGGAAAACGTCAGGGCTGTAGTCCTCAATCCACCAGTTGATCAGAGCGCTTGTATCGATGCTATAGCTGATGGCCTCGGCCATTATCACCAACTCGTCGCTAGATCCTCGACCGCGCGAACCTTCTCGGCGCGTACGCCGAGATATTCCGAAGCGTCCATGAGGGTGATCCGGTCTTCTTGGTAGTTCTGGAGAATCAGGTTGACGTAGCGGCGTCCCAGATTGCCGACGGCCTCTTGAGGCATATTGCGCTTCATAGGCTTATCTTTGGATGCCTCGAGTTCCTTCTTCCGCTGTTCCTCTCTTTCCCTTTGGTATTGACTGCGTTTCCGTAGATAGAAGGCTGTGGTCGCTAAACCAAACGTCTCGAGCCGCCGGACCACAGCTTCGCGACTGACACCGAAGGTGCGTGCAATTGACCTGATCTCGTCGTCATCCCACTGCCTGGCATCCTTAGGATGTGCGGTGACCACCTCGTGCGCGCGGAAAATTCGACCCGGCATGAGCGCAGCGGCGGCGACGCGACTGCAAAAAATCTCGACCTGCATTTCCTGCTCGCGGCGCGGTGTGAAGTCATCGATGTCACAGGTGCTGCTTTCGCCCAACAGGACATGGACGAACTCATGCAGCATCGTGAAGGTGCGCCCGTTCGGAGCGAGCTTCCTATTGATCGCGATGACAGGGAGCGAGCCTTCAACGATCGAGAAGCCCCAAGCTTCATGCGGTGAGACATTCTCAAACTGAAAGACGAGAACGCCAAGGGCTTCGATGCGCCGACGCCAAGCATTGTAGGCTGGCCTGCCGTCGCCCCACCGCTTCTGCTCGGCGAAATCAACATCTAAGAACTCACGGACTCGCGCACCAACTGCTTCGGCGTCGGCGGTCGCGGATACGCGATCCGAGATGGTGGGAATCTGCTCGGCCAGTTCTTCATAAAGCGAGAGCGCAAGCTCGCGCCGCTTTTGTGCCAAGCGCAACTGGCGTCGCAGGGCAGGGGAATACACGAGCGCCACCTCCCCCGGCGAGCGCCGGAAATCGTGCGGAATGGCACCCTCTTTAGGCGGTTTCGGCAAATAAAAATCAGACAACGAACGATTGTAGATTTCGGCGAGGCGTCGCAGCTGGCCCATGAAGGGGCGATCCTCGCCGGATTTCGATTCCCAGGCGGCTATAATTTCCGGCTGTTTCTTGAGCTTCTTGGCGACCTCTTCAACCGAGTATCCGGCGGATTCTCGTGCCCATACGAGAAGCTCCGGTTTGATCACTGCTGGGATGCGTTTAGCCATTGGTACGAGCCTCGACGGCCCGGCTCCTTTGATTTGGAAAATGCCGGCAATGCTTGCCGGGCGACACGCCGGGACGGTGGGCTATTTTGTTCATTTTTGGCCCGGATCGCACACTGCAAGCCATCGCTCCATCTCCCTCCCCACCCCGTCCGGTTACGAGACACTCATGGCTGTCTCGAATGCTACATCCGAAGGGCTGGCGGCGCTAGGGAGCGGTAAGCCGCGCGGAAACGCTGCTTCAGCGGGTTCCAGCGGGCCAGCCTCCGTGACGAGCTACGCCAGCCGGCCCTCGAGCGCGGCGAGGTACATGGTCTTGAGCTCCGGCACGCCGACCGGGATCGGATTGCCCGGCGCGGTCGGGTCCCGGGCGGCCATCTCGGAAAGCTCGTCCAGGCGCTCGTCGCCGACGCCGAGGTCTTTGAGCGTATGCGGGATCGCAAGCGCGCGCCTGAGCGCCAGCACCCAGTCCATGACCGCCTGGAACGACGGGTTCGGCAGGTCCAGCCAGGCGGCAAGGCGGGTCAGCTTGTCCTCGATCGCGGCGCGGTTGTAGGCCAGCACGTAGGGCATGACCACGGCGTTGGTGAGCCCGTGGTGGGTATCGTAAAGCGCGCCCACCGGGTGGCTGAGCGAATGGATCGCGCCCAGGCCCTTCTGGAAGGCGGTCGCGCCCATGCTCGCGGCGGCCAGCATGTTGGCTCGCGCCGCCAGGTCGGTCCCGTCGGCCACCGCCTTCGGCAGCCAGCCCTTGATGAGGCGCATGCCCTCGACCGCGATGCCCTCGGCCATGGGGTGATAGCCCGGCGCGCAGTAGGCCTCGAGGCAGTGGGCCAGCGCGTCCATGCCGGTCGCCGCCGTGATCTGCGGCGGCAGGCCGACGGTCAGCGCCGGATCGGAGATCACGATTCCGGGCAGCATCTTGGGATGGAAGATGACCTTCTTGGTCTGGCTCGCCTCGTCCAGGATGACCGAGGCCCGGCCCACCTCGGAGCCGGTGCCCGCCGTGGTCGGCACCGCGACGATCGGTGCGATGCCTTGCGCGTCGGCGGCCTTCCAGTTGTCGCCCCGGTCCTCGAAGTCCCACATCGGTTGGCTCTGCCCGGCCATGAAGGCGATCGCCTTGGCGGCGTCCAGCCCGCTACCGCCGCCGAACCCGATGACGCCGTCGTGGCCGCCTCGGCGGAAGGCCTCGAGACCGTCGCCCACGTTCCGGCCCACCGGGTTCGGCTTGACGCCGGTGAACAGGCCGGTCGGCAACCCCGCGGCCTCGTTGGCGGCAAGCGCGTCGCGCACCATGGGAAGCTCGGCCAGGCCCGGATCGGTGACCAGCAGCGGCCGGGCCATGCCGAGGCTGCGGCAGGCCCCGGCGAGCTCTTTGATCCGGCCGAGGCCGAAGCGGATCTGGGTCGGAAAGCTCCAGGTACCGCCGAGTGGGCTCGGATCGAGGCTCATCGATGTCTGGTCCTCGCGGTCTTCGGTTAGACCGCGGTGCGCAGGTGGAACGACTTGGGCCGGGTGAGCTGTTCGTAGCCGACCCGGGAAAGCGAGCAGCCGCGCCCGGATTTCTTGACCCCGGTCCAGGCCAGCCCCGGGTCCAGATAATCGCATCGGTTCATGAACCAGGTCCCGGTCTCCACCCGCTCCCCGATCCGGATCGCCGCCGCCTCGTCGCTGGTCCAGATCGAGGCGGTGAGGCCGAAGGGGCTGTCGTTCATCAGTTCGACGGCCTCCTCGTCGGAGGCCACCTTCATGATGCCGACCACCGGGCCGAAGCTTTCCTCGGTCATGACCCGCATGGAATGGTCGACTTGCGTGAGAATCTGCGGCGCCAGATAGGGTGTGCCTTCTTGATCGGCGGCAAACGACTTGGGTTCGATCAGCGCCTCGGCGCCGGCGGCGAGCGCCTCGCGGATCTGGCCGCGTACGAAGTCCGCCGCCCGGGCGCGCACCATGGGGCCGAGGGTCGTCTCGGCCTCCAGCGGGTTGCCCAGCTTGTAAGCGCGCGCAAGCGCCACCGCGCCCTCGACGAAGCCGTCGTAAACCTGCGCGTGGACGTAGATCCGCTCGATACCGCAGCAAGATTGCCCGGAATTGAAGAACGCGCCGTCGACCAGGTTCTCGACCGCGTGCTCCAGATTTGCGTCGGCGCGCACGTAGGCGGGGTCCTTGCCGCCGAGCTCCAGCCCGACGCCGATGAACCGCTTGGCGGCCGCCTCCTGGACCGCATGGCCGGCGGCCACCGAGCCGGTGAAGGCGACGAAATCGATCCCGTCGCTGCCGATCAGTTTGGCCGCGGCCTCGTGGCTCAAGTGCAGATACTGGAACACGCCCTCCGGCAGGCCGGCGGCCTCGAAGGCCTCGGCGATACGCTCGGCGCAGAGCGGCGTCTGGGCCGAATGCTTGAGGATGACCGCGTTGCCCGCCATCAGCGCGGGCACGACCGAATTGACCGCGGTGAGATAAGGGTAGTTCCAGGGCGCGACGACGAAGACCACGCCCAGCGGCGCGCGCCGAATGAAACGCGAGAAACCGTCCTTGGGGGCCAAGGCGATGTCTTGCAGCGCCTCCGGCGCGGTCGCGATCATGTGCCGGGCCCGTTCCTCGAAGCCGCGGATCTCGCCCGGGCTCTGCGCGACCGGCCGGCCCATCTGCCAGGAGATTTCCTCGGCGATCTCCGGGGCCCTGGCGACGAAAGCGTCGACCGCCTTGCCAAGCAACGCCTGGCGCTCGCCGAGCGCCACGTGCCGCCAGGCCGCCTGGGCTTCGCGCGCGCGACCGACGGCTTGCCCGACCTCGGCATCGGAGGCCAAGGGCCGCTCCACGTAACGGCTGCCGTCCACCGGGGTCATGCAGGCGAGCGTCTCGGCCATGGCGAAAAGGTCCCGTCGCAATGGAACCGGGGGCAGTGCCCCCGGAAGCAGACTTTAGGCGCCGCCCCCGGACGGCACAACACCAGCCGGTCCGTCACGGGTCGTGGTTGACCCGTGTTGCGCCATCACGACGGGACTCCAAACGCTCGGCAACTTCCTGCCGGGCGCGGTTCGCCGCCGGAAGGCCGCTGGGGAACGGGGCGCCGGCGGCGTCTGCCTCGCCGCGCATATGTCGTGCTGCGGGCAGGTCGCGCCAATCCGGGCGGCGAGATGCGCCACATTCATCCACGCTCCGGCTCGCGCAGTGGCGATCCGAATTCGCAGAATCCGGATGCTCCGGCGTCACGCCCCTTCCGACCGGTCGCCGTACGTCGTCAAGCCCGCCCGGTGCCCCGTTTGGCCATGTCCGGGCAAAGCCCGCCAGTTTTTCGCGTGACCGACCGGCATGCGGACAGGCCGGCGAAGGGCTAGGCCCGCTGCCGTCCGCTGCTCTTACGACGCTAAGCGGCGGCTCCGATTTCGCGCCGGGTCACCGGCCAATAAACGCGGCCAAGCCGCGAGCGTTGCCGGCCGGGCGCCGGAGCTCGGATCAATCGGCTTAGGTCGTGGAGCCACCGCCGCCGGCGGCGGAACCCATCCACATCTTGGCGACGTCGACGACCACGACCAGCATGGCAGCCGAGCCCAAGACGGCCGGCACGATAAAGACCTGTCCGACTGCCACGCCCGTCCACCAGTTGCCGAGGACCTGCGGTCCCAGCCAGGCGCCGAGCCACCCGACGACACATTTGGACAAGAACGACCAGAATCCCGGGGTGGCATAGTACTTGAAGCCGAAGTGCAACACTCCGGAGACCACCACGCTGATGACCAGCAGAACCAAGAAGCTGAGGAAATCCATGCCTATCACCTTTCCATCCATCTTAAGAGCGATTGTCCGCGGGATCCCTTTCACGGCACCCGTCACGGGCGCGGGGTCCCGAACGATTGCCACAGGCGCACTACGCCGCGCCCACCGCGGCCACACGGGTGCAGCCCGGCGGAGCCACCGGCGGGTCTTCCACGTTGCCGATCACCCAATTGATCACCCTCGGACACGTGCACCCCTCCGCGCCACCGCTCGCACCAACGCTACCTCGGCCGCCGGCGTGCCGGCGCGCAGCTTCCATCGCCAGGTTCGATGAGGGTCTCCCGGACGCCCTCCGGCCCGTTGCCGGTTTATGGGTCCAGGCCAACGCGCCTGACCGGCCCAAGTCCCGGGTTCTTGTGGGAATTTTTATGTTGCTTTGAAAATGAAGTAAAGCAAGCCGGGCCGAAGCCGTGCGGCGCCGCCGGAAGCGGCCGGAAAAGATAGACTTGACAAGGCCTTACGGCAAGTGCGTGGGGCGGTGAATCGGACCGCCGTCGGCGGCCGCACAGCCGCCTTGGGGCGCGACTCGGTTGCTCCCCGAGTCGCCCGAGTCGCGCGGAACACGTTCCGCACCCGGTCTGGTGCCCTCTCTCATAATAGGGTGGTACGGGTGACTGCGCCCGGCGGCTGTGCCGGCTCTTGAGCGGTGGCCGCGGAACTTTGCGTGATCCGTGGCGGGACAGCGCATATATGAAGGGCGGCACCCCGTTGACATCGGCTGCCGGCCGGGCCAGCTTTGCGCCGGCTTCGCGGCCGCGACGGGGCCGGACGACGACAGCGGGAGACCGACGATGGCCGCTGAGGGCATGAAACCCAAAGTCTTCTCGGTCGATGCCTGGCCGGTCGAGGAGCCGGACATCGCCGACTGGACCGATCACTACTTCCGGCGGACCAAGGAGGTGGTCGGCCGCTTCGGCGATTCAATCGTCACCTATGCCCTGTTCATGCGCCGGCCGGTGGTCTCGGCGCCGCGCCTTGCCATCGAGTGGCTGGAGCGGATGGCGGTGCAGCGGAACGCGCGCTTCGAGATCGACCTGCGCTACGAGGAGGGCCGCTGGGTCGGCGCCGGCGAGCCGATCCTCTACGTCGCCGGGCCGCTCTATCACCTGGTCGATCTCGAGACCATCCTGCTGCAGAAGCTGGGCCCGCCCTGCGTGGCCGCTTACAACGCCTATACCATGTGCGCCGATCTGCCGCATGTCGCCTTCCTGGCGATGGATGCGCGCCACTGCGCCGGCGCCGAGATGGCGGAGGCCATGGCCTACGCCGCCGCGGTCGGCTCGAAGCGGGCCAAGCGCAAGGTCGGCGCGGTCGGCTTCATCGCCAATGCGACCGATGCCACCGCCCACTACTTCGGCCAGGAGGGCGGCAAGGGCACCATGCCGCACGCGCTGATCGGCTACGCCGGCTCGACCTTGCGCGCCGCCGAGATGTTCGACGAATGCTTCCCGGACGAGCCGATGACCGTGCTGATCGACTACTTCGCCCGCGAGGTGACCGACGCGCTCACGGTCTGCCGGCGCTTCCCCCGGCGGGCGGCCGAGGGCCGGCTTTCGGTGCGTCTCGATGCCCCGGGCAGCCGCTTCATCGAGGGGCTCGATCCGCCGGCCTCCTACGCGGTGCTGGAACGCAACGCGCCCCAGGCGGTGCGCGGCTACCGCAGCGAGTCGGAGCTGCGCTATCTGGTCGGCCCCGGGGTTTCCGCCGCGGCGATCTGGGCGCTTCGCGAGGCGCTCAACCGGGAAGGCTTCGACAAGGTCAAGATCGTGGCCTCCTCCGGCTTCGGCCCGGCCAAGTGCCGGCTGATGGCCGAAGCCAACGCGCCGATCGACGTGATCGGCACCGGCAGCTACCTGCCCGAGGACTGGCCGGAAACCTATGCCACCGCCGATATCGTCGATTACGACGGCGCGCCCCGGGTCAAGATCGGCCGCGAGTTTTTGCTGCGGAAAAAATAGGGCCGCGATCTACCGGTTTCGTTGGTTGGGCCTGGAAAGGGGACCTCACCCTTCGACAAGCTCAGCATGAGGACCTCATGCCTCAAGCCTGTCGAAGGGTGAGGTCCCGGTGCGGTTCCGGCAAGGACGAATCGCTTCGCCGGCGGCCATCTTGCCGCGCCTTCGCCGCGGGAGTAAGTAACCGGGTATGACGGATCGGCTCAACATCGCGCTGGCCCAGATCAACCCCGTCGTCGGCGACGCCCACGGGAATCTCGAGCTCATCCGCGCGCGCCGGGCCGAGGCCGCGGAGGAGGGCGCCGATCTGGTGGTCGCCACCGAGCTCTGCATGACCGGTTACCCGCCGGAAGACCTGGTCCTAAAACCCGTGTTCCTCGACGCCGCGCGCCGGGCGGTGGACGCCCTGGCCAAGGACACCGCCGACGGCGGGCCGGGGGTCATCGTCGGCGCGCCCTGGTTGGCGGATTCCGGCCGCGCGGGCCCGCTGCGCCACCATGTCGCCAACGCCGCCGTGCTGCTCGACGGCGGCGAGATCAAGGCGGTGCGCGACAAGTACGACCTGCCCAACTACAGCGTGTTCGACGAGAAGCGGGTCTTCAAGGCGGGGCCCTTGCCCGGGCCGATGAACTTCCGCGGCGTGCGCTTGGGGGTGCTCGTCTGCGAGGACATGTGGACCCCGGAGGTCTGCGAGTGCCTGGAGGAATCGCGCGCCGAGATCCTGGTCGTCCTGAACAGCAGCCCCTACGAGATGGACAAGGCCGACCTGAGGCTCCAGACCGGGGTCGCCCGGGTGACGGAGACCGGGCTTCCGCTCATCTACGTCAACCAGGTGGGCGGCCAGGACGAGCTGGTCTTCGACGGCGGCTCCTTCGTGCTCGATGCCGAATGCCGGCTGCGCGCCCAGCTACCGGTGTTCCGCGAGGCCCTGGTCACGACCCGCTGGCGGCGCGGCGACGACGAGATCTGGGCGTGCGGCGAGGCGGCGCTCGAGCCGCCCGAGGTGGGCATGGAGCCGGTCTACGGCGCGCTCACCCTGGGCCTGCGCGACTACGTCGACAAGAACCGCTTCCCCGGCGTGATCCTGGGCCTGTCCGGCGGCATCGATTCGGCGCTGTCCGCGGCGCTCGCCGTCGATGCCCTGGGGCCCGCGCGGGTCCGCTGCGTGATGATGCCCTCGCCCTACACCAGCGCCGAGAGCCTGGCCGATGCCGCCGCGGTGGCGGAGCTGCTCGGCGTGCGCCTCGACCGGGTCGGCATCGAACCCGCGATGGACGCCTTCGAGGGCATGCTTAAGCCGATCTTCGACGCGCGGCCGGCCGATGCCACCGAGGAGAACGTCCAGGCCCGCGCGCGCGGCATCACGCTCATGGCGATCAGCAACAAGCTGGGCTACATGGTGCTGTCCACCGGCAACAAGTCGGAGATGTCGGTAGGCTACGCCACGCTTTACGGCGACATGGCCGGCGGCTTCAACGTGCTGAAGGACGTCTACAAGACGACGGTCTACAAGCTCGCCCGCTGGCGCAACCAGGCGCTGCCCAAGGGCGCACAAGGTCCCGCGGGGCGCGTCATCCCGGAACGAATCCTCACGAAGGCGCCCTCGGCGGAACTCAAGCCGAACCAGAGAGACCAGGACTTGCTCCCGCCCTACGAGGCGCTCGACGACATCCTCGAATGCCTGATCGAGGAGGAGATGGGGGTGGCCGAGATCGTCGCCCGCGGCCACGACCGCGCGCGGGTCGAGCTCGTCTGGCGCATGCTGGATGGCGCCGAGTACAAGCGCCGCCAAGCCGCCCCCGGCGTCAAGATCACCCGCCGCGCCTTCGGCCGCGACCGGCGCTATCCCATCACCAACGCGTTCAAGGGGCCGCTTTGAACGTTGCCGATGCGAAAGTGCCCGACTCTCCGGTCATAGCCCGCTTCGCGCCGGGCCCGACGGGGTTCAGGCATATCCGCAACGCCCGTATGGCGCCCGTCAACCGGTTCCGCAAGCTCCCGGCGGCTCGCAGGTCACGCGGGCTGGTAGCGCGCCACCTTGATCTGCTTCTCGCGCCGGCGGGCCTGGGCGAGGTCGTAGGCGGCCTGCATGCGCAGCCAGGCGTCCGCCGTACTCCCGAAGGCCTTCTCCAGGCGGATCGCCATCTCCGGCGAAATGCCAGCCCTGCCGTTGATCACGTTGGACAGGGTCGGCCGCGCGATGCCCAGGACCTTCGCGGCCTCGGTGACGGTCAAACCGAGCGGTTCGAGGCAGTCGTATTTGATGGCGCGGCCGGGGTGCGGCGGGTTCTTCATCGGCATCCTTCGAATTCCCTAATGGTAGTCCACCAAATCGACATCGAACGCGTTGCCGTCCTCGAAGCGAAAGATGATCCGCCAGTTGCCTGAGACAGTCACGCTCCAGAAGCCTGTGAGGTCGCCTCTTAACGGGTGGAGCCGATAACTGTGAACGCTCATATCCTGAATCCGTTGGGCGACATCGAGGCGAGACAAAATGGTTTCAACCCTGCTCGCCAGATCGGGCCGAATCCGGCTCCGGTCGCCGTGCTCGAATAGGCGCTTCAGCCCACGATGCCGGAACGACCCGATCATGTGAGGTTGTAGTGTGTAACATTACACGCGTCAAGCGGCGCACGGCTCGCTGACCGGGCGCGACCATGGACCGGAACTCAAAGATTTGCTACCGCTTGTCGGCCGCGCTTAGGGCGCAAGGCCGGGCGCCGGGGAGTAACCGCGCGCGAATTCAGCCGTTAACACCGCATTAGAGAGTGTGGCGATAGACTCCCCGGCCCGGCCGTCTGCCCCAAGGCGGGCGGGAATATGTTTTTCATATCAGTGGCTTGGCCCCTTTCGCCCGGCGGGAGGGGTCGACGGGGGTGAGCAGCCGTCCACGATCAGCAGAGACCGAGCCGCACCGTGACGATCCAGCTTTACAATACGCTCAGCCGCGAGAAGGCGCCGTTTACGCCGCTCGATCCCGGCAACGTGCGGCTCTACGTCTGCGGGCCGACGGTCTACGATGTCGCGCACATCGGCAATGCGCGGCCCGTCGTCGTCTTCGACGTGCTGTTCCGCCTGCTCCGCCACGTCTACGGGCCGGGCCACGTCACCTACGCGCGCAACATCACCGACCTGGACGACAAGATCATCGCCGCGGCCAAGGAAACCGGCGAGCCGATCGATCGCCTGACCGCCCGCACGACCCGGGCCTTCCACGAGGACATGGCGGCCTTGGGCGCGCTCGAACCCTCGATCGAGCCGCGCGCGACCGGGCACATCGACCGGATGATCGCCATGATCCAACAGTTGATCGACCGGGGCCACGCCTACCAGGCCGAGGGCCATGTGCTGTTCTCGGTGCCGTCTGCGCCCGACTACGGGAAACTCTCGCGGCGCGACCGGGACGAGATGATCGCCGGCGCCCGGGTCGAGGTGGCGCCCTACAAGCGGGACCCGGCCGACTTCGTGCTGTGGAAGCCGAGCGATCCCGACCAGCCCGGCTGGGCGAGCCCCTGGGGCCGGGGCCGGCCCGGCTGGCACATCGAGTGCTCGGCCATGGCCGCCGTGCACCTGGGCGAGACCTTCGACATCCACGGCGGCGGCGCGGACCTCATTTTCCCGCACCACGAAAACGAGATCGCCCAGTCGGTCTGCGCCCACGGCAAGGAGTTCGTGCGCCTCTGGATGCACAACGGCTACGTGGTGGTCGAGGGCGAGAAGATGTCCAAATCCTTGGGCAACTTCTTCACCGTGCGCCAGCTCTTGGAGGAAGACGATTGGGGGGCCGAAAACTACAAGAAAGGCGAAGCGATCCGTTTCACGCTGCTCACCGCGCACTACCGCCAGCCGCTCGACTTCACGCGCGACAAGCTGAAGGACTCGAAGGCCCAGCTCGACCGTTTTTACATCGCGTTGGCAAAGCTAAGGCGCATCGAATCGGAAGCAAGGCCCACGCCGCCCGCAAGTGTTGTCGAAGCGCTCTGCGATGATCTGAACACCCCTTTGGCCATCTCGCGGCTCCATGAAATTCTGGATAGCCTCAATAAGAAAATGGAAAAAGGGGGCCGGGCTGCCGAATCGGAACCGGACAAGAGCAGACTCCTGGGAGGCGGCGCCCTCCTCGGCCTGCTCGACAAGGACCCGGAGGCCTGGCTCAAGGGCGGGGCCGAGGACCGTGCCGACGCGGCCGAGATCGAACGGCTGATCGCCAAGCGCGACGCGGCGCGGAAAGCGCGCAACTTCGCCGAGGCCGACCGCATCCGCGCCGAGTTGGCGGCCCGCGGCATCGCCCTGGAGGACGGCGCGAAGGGCACCACCTGGAGGCGGGCGTAATCGGAACCACGCGCCGTCGCCAAAGCGGCTTTGGCGCGTCGGCGACAGGGGCGTAGAGACACGGAGACCTACCGGGATTACATTTGAAATCCCAAGACCTCTGTGCCAGTTCTCTGGGCTTCGGTGTCTCTGTGGCAGCAAATCCTACGATGGCCGACGACAAGCGGATCTATCTCTTCGATTCGACCCTGCGCGACGGGGCGCAGACCCGGGGCGTCGACTTCGCGGTGGCGGATAAGATCGCCATCTCCGAGGCGCTCGACCGCTTGGGCCTCGATTACATCGAAGGCGGCTGGCCCGGGGCGAACCCCACCGACGACGCCTTCTTCGCGGCGCCGCCGGACTTCCGCACCGCGCGCTTGGTCGCCTTCGGCATGACCCGCAGGCCCGGGCGCAGCGCCGCCAACGATCCGGGCCTGGCCATGCTGCTCGACGCCAAGACGGAGGTGGTCTGCATGGTCGGCAAGGCCTGGGACTTTCACGTCGACGTGGCGCTCGGCATCCCGCGCGCCGAGAACATCGAGATGATCCGCGACAGCGTGGCCCACGCGGGTGAGCGCAAGTCCGAGGTGATCTTCGACGCCGAGCACTTCTTCGACGGATTCAAGGCGAACCCGACTTATGCGCTGGACTGCCTGCAGGCGGCCTACGAGGCCGGCGCCCGCTGGATCGTGCTCTGCGATACCAACGGGGGCGCCCTGCCGGACGAGGTCGAGCGCATCGTCGGCGCGGTGGCCGAACGGATCCCGGGCCGCCGCCTCGGCATCCACTGCCACAACGACACCGAGAACGCGGTCGCCAACTCGCTGGCCGCCGTCGGAGCCGGCGCGCGCCAGATCCAGGGCACCCTCAACGGCCTGGGCGAGCGCTGCGGCAACGCCAATCTGGTCTCGCTGATCCCGACGCTCATGCTCAAGACCGATTTTACGATCGGCCTCTCGGAGGAAAAGCTCGCGCAGCTCACCAACGTCTCGCACCTGCTGGACGAGCGCCTGAACCGCGCTCCGGCCCGCAACGCCCCTTACGTCGGCGACAGCGCGTTCGCCCACAAGGGGGGCCTGCACGTCTCGGCGGTGCAGAAGGACCCGCGCACCTACGAGCACGTCGATCCGGCCAGGGTCGGCAACCGGCGCCACATCGTGGTCTCGGACCAGGCCGGTCGCTCGAACATCCTGGCGCGGTTTCGGGAACTCGACATCGACGTGGCCGTCGAGGACAGCAGGCTCGCCGCGCTCATCGAGCAGGTCAAGGCGCGCGAGTTCGAGGGCTATGCCTACGACGGCGCCGAGGCCAGCTTCGAGTTGCTCGCCCGGCGGGCGCTCGGCGGCGTGCCGCACTATTTCAAACTGACCCGGTTCCGCATCATGGACGACCGCCGCTGGAACGCGCGGGGCGAACTGGTGACCGAGTCCGAGGCGACCGTGACCCTGGAGGTCGGCGGCCAGGCGTTCATGGAGGTGGCCAACGGCAACGGCCCGGTGCACGCCCTCGACAGGGCGATCCGCAAGGCGCTGGTGCCGCTCTACCCGCAGCTCGAGGACATGCGGCTCACCGACTACAAGGTCCGCATCTTGACCCCCCAGGCGGGCACCGCGGCGGTCACCCGCGTGATGATCGAAAGCACGGATGGCACCGGGCGGCGCTGGACCACGGTGGGGGTCTCCACCAACATCATCGACGCCTCCTTCAACGCGCTCCACGACGGCATCACCTGGAAGCTGATGCAGGAGGGGGCGCGGATCCCGGAGCCGCGAACATGAGCGCCGGACCCGGTTGCGTCGCGCTCGATCCGCCGCCGCCTAAGCAGAGTGTTCTTGATCCGGCCACGAATGGCCGGGCCAAGATCACTCTGCGAGCGCCTAGAAGTCCGGCAGGTTTTGCGAAGCCCGCCCGCACGCGCTGTGGGCGGAGTTTCGAAAACCTGCCTACGGCCGTGGCGCGGCCGTGGCGGTTCCTCGCGTGCTAGCGCCCCGCCATGGCCGGGACCGACAAGGCGAAGGCGGCGGTCCTCGGCGGGCCGGCGATGATCCTCGTCGATCCGCAACTGGGCGAGAACATCGGCATGGTGGCGCGCGCCATGCTGAACTGCGGGCTCGGTGACCTGCGCCTGGTGCGGCCGCGCGACGGCTGGCCCAACCCGGCCGCCGAGGCCGCCGCTGCCGGCGCCGATTCGGTGCTCCGGCGCGCCCGGGCGTTCGATGCCACGGCGCAGGCGATTGCCGACCTGCGGCGGGTCTATGCGACCACCGCACGGCCCCGGGGCATGGCCAAGAACCTGGTCAGCCCGCGCCAGGCGGCGGCCGAGATGCGCGCGGCCATCGGGCGCGGCGAGACGGTCGGGGTGCTGTTCGGGCCCGAGCGCGCGGGGCTGACCAACGACGACCTTGCGCTTGCCGACGCTGTGCTGGAGGTGCCGCTCAATCCGGCCTTCGCCTCGCTCAATCTCGCCCAGGCGGTGCTGCTGGTCGGCTACGAGTGGTACCAGACGGGCGATTCGACGCCGCCCCGCCGTCTGGCGACCGGCGCGGCCGGGCCCGCGCCCAAGGCGGAGCTCCTCAACTTCTTCGCCCGCTTGGAAGCCGCCCTCGACGAGGCGAACTTCTTCTTCCCGCCGGAAAAACGCCCGGCCATGGTGCGGAACCTGCGCAACCTGTTCCAGCGCGCGGACTTGACCGAATCCGAACTGCGCTCGCTCCACGGCGTCGTCTCGGCGCTCTTGAGCGGGCGCAAGGGCGGGGCGGGGCAGGGCGGCTAAGCAGGTTTTCGAAACTCCGTCCACACCGCGTGTGGGCGGGCTTCGCAAAACCTGCTGGACTTTTAAGGGGTTGCAGAGTGATCTTGGCCCGGCCATTCGTGGCCGGATCAAGAA